>JBBDKK010000218.1:0-9836 GCA_040879395.1 Phycisphaerales bacterium | reverse complement strand
AGCCCGACTTCCGATAACCTTTTTGATCTGCCCTGCGGCCTGTTTTTGCCATGTCTGCGCTCCCGTTCATCGAATATCCCCGGTGCATCATAGTGCCACGAGGCCCGCGGAGCATCGGTTGGGGCTCGGCGGGCGAACTACCATCCATCATGCCCATGACCTGCCGCCGAACCCCGCCGCCCGCGACGCCGCCGAAACCCAGCGGGCGGCGGTACATCGTGGGCATCACGGGGGCCTCGGGCGCGGTTTATGCCGCGCGGCTGCTGGACCAGCTCCTGACCAAGGGCCACGAGGTGCATCTGGTGGTGACCGAGTACGGCAAGCGGCTGCTGGCCGACGAGATGGGCATCACGCGCGTGGCGCTGGAAACCCTGGCCCCGCACCTGGACGCCGACGCCCACGGCGAGGACTACCGGCGGCGGCTGATTGTCCACCCCAACAAGGATGTCGGGGCGGCGATCGCCAGCGGAAGCTTTTTGCACGACGGCATGGTGATTCTGCCGTGCTCATCGACCTCGCTGGGGGCGATCGCATCGGGATCGGGCAGCAACCTGCTCTCGCGGGCGGCGGCGGTGACGATGAAGGAGCGGCGGCCGCTGATCGTGTGCCATCGCGAGTCGCCGCTGAATCTGATCGACATCGAGAACATGCGGACCCTGACGCTGGCGGGCGCCATCATCGCGCCGTGCAACCCGGGGCTGTACCTGCTGCCTGAGTCGGTCGATGACCTGGTGGATTTCACCGTGGGCAAGGCGCTGGACCTGCTGCACATCGGGCACGATCTCAAGACGCGCTGGGGCGCGGGGTGATCACCCGAGTGTCAGGTAGCTGAGTTTTTCGAAGATCTTGTCGCCTCGCATGCGGAAGAAGTCCGCCCCCTTGAGTTCGCCGCGCCCGCCCTCTTCGCGGTCCCAGCGGATGGCCCACTGCACCGCGCAGCGGTCGGCGTTGGCGATGATGTCCGTCACCTCCAGGTGGAAGTTGGGAAAGTGCTCGGGCATCGAGGCGAACGCCGCGTGCACCGCATCGCGCCCTTCGAACCTTCCGATGCCCTGCCCCTCGGCGGCGATGTGCTCGAAAACCGCATCGTCGGTCATGTCCTGCATGACCAGGTCGGCATCGTACTTGTTGAAGTTTTCCTCGAAGCGCATCACCACGCGCCGCGTCGTTTCTGTATCGCTCATCGTCATCGCCATCGTTTCACCCCTTTTCATATGTGCGCATAGGACCCGTCGCCCGCTGTGAGCATGGCAAAGCATACCCGATCTCGCCGCCGGCGGTCCCCCAATCGTGCGGGTTGATCAGCCCTGGCACATCGCCGGGTCGAAGCGGAACTCCTCGCGGACGACTTTGCCGTTTTCGACGGTGTAGTCGGCAATTTCCCGCATCTTCATCCTCGGGAACATGCCCGAATTGGACTCGATGTCCATATCGAAGATGACGCTGAAGCCCGTGGGCCCCACGAAGGGGCCGGTGACATCCCCGCCGTGCATGGTGACATCGTCGTGCCACTGCTTGTGCTTGGCAAGTAGTTCTTCGCGCCCCTTGAAGGTCTTGCCATCGCCCTCGACGCTCACGAAATCGGGTGCGAAGTGCTTGTCCCACAAGGGAGTATCGTCGTTGGTTCCCGAGCGGCAATGCTCCACCAGGTCCATCGCGATCTGCTTGATTGCGTCGTTCTGTGCGGTCATGGTCATTGTGTGTCTCCCATCTCATCCGTGTGCGCGTGCGGCCGCCGACCGGCCGGGGGTAGTTTATCCTATTGGCGGGCGGATTGCAAGAGATATATTTGGTTTTTGTATGGCTTATTGTGCTCCTGTCTATCCACCTGTGGGCCCGTCAGCCCCGATGATCCCAGAAAGCCGCGGACTATCATTCCTGAGCACCTGCGGCCCCCAATTGGCTCGGTTGCGATGCCGGTCCAGTGCCGGTGCCCTAGATCATCCGCAGCGCGACGCTTTGCCGGCTAAGGCCACGCCGGCCGTTATCTCCCTCAAAGCCCCCAAGGACCCAAACGAACACCCTATGAGCCACCCCAAAAACACCCCGGTGTCATACGCCACCGAAGAGCAGGAACGCGAACGCCTCGCCGAGGTCGTCCGCAAGATCGAGGCCGAACTCAGGGCCTTCGGTGCGCGGCTGGGCGGGCGGCTCACGGAATCGTACGAGATAGCCGTGGCGATCCAGGAGCAGAAACGCGACATGGACCACGCCGAGAAGGCCTTCATGCGTCAGTCCGTCAATGTCCTCACCAGCATCAACGAGGAGGGTGTGGCCAACTACAACAAGCTCCTGCGGCTCGTCGAGGCCCCCTACTTCGGACGCATCGACCTGGCATCGGGCGATGGCGAAACCGACCAACCCGTGTATGTCGGGCTCAACTCCTTCGCCGACCCGCATTCCGACGAGCAGCTCGTCCACGACTGGCGCGCGCCGATATCGAGCATGTTCTACGACTTCGAGCTTGGGCCCGCCCATTACGAAGCGCCCTCCGGGCGCCACGAGCACGACATCGTCCGCAAGCGCCAGTACCAGATCGAGCAGCGTCAACTCAAGTTCATGCTCGACACCGCCCTGAGCATCCAGGACGATATCCTGCGCGAGGCGTTGTCCAGATCATCCGACGACAAGATGAAGAATATCGTCGCGACGATCCAGCGCGAGCAGAACGCGATCATCCGCGATGAGGACTCGCGGACGCTCATCATCCAGGGGGCCGCCGGGTCGGGCAAGACCTCGATCGCCCTCCACCGTATCGCCTACCTGCTGTACCGCTTCCGCGACACCATCAGCTCCAACGAGGTGCTGGTCGTGTCGCCCAACGGCGTATTCGCGGACTACATATCCAAGGTCCTGCCCGAGATGGGCGAGCAGATGGTTCTTGAGACCACCATGGAATCCATCGCGAGTGTATTGCTCGGCGCAGGCTTCAAGATCCAGACCTTCGCCGAACAGGTCGCCATCCTGCTCGACGCCAAGGACGAAAAATACGCCCAGCGCGTGCGCGACAAGTCGTCGCCGGAGTTCCTCGCCAAGCTCGACGCCTACATCGCGCACATGCGTACCACCAACTTCACCCCCGCCCCCGTCTCCATCCCGCCCTACACCCTCGACGCCGATTTCATCGCCGCCCAGTTCAAGAAGCGGGCCGCCATGCCCATCCGCGACCAGATCACCAGGGTCATCGAGTCCATCGTGGAGCACATGAGCGTCAACTACCAGAAGAAGATCGCCGGGCCGGCGCGCACGCAGCTCCGCAAGGACATCACCGCGATGTTCCGCATCACCGCCCTCAAACCGCTCTACAAGGATTTCTACAAGTGGCTCGGATCGCCCGAGATGTTCAAGAAGGCCAAGGGCGGGCGCTTCGAGTACGCCGATGTCTTCCCGCTGATCTACTTGGCCCGCCTCGTGGAAACCCTCCCCGCCCTGGCCCGCGTCAAGCATGTCGTCATCGACGAGATGCAGGACTACACGCCCATCCAGTACCGCGTCATCGAGCAGCTCTTCAACTGCAACAAGACCATCCTGGGCGACCGCAACCAGGCCGTCAGCCCGCTGAGTTCAACCAACGCCGAGTCCATCCGCGACGCCCTGACCGGCGCCCAATGCGTGTACATGCACAAGAGCTACCGCTCCTCGCTGGAGATCACCGCCCTGTCCCAGACCATCCAGCACAACGCGGACCTCGAGTCCATCGAGCGCCACGACGAGAAACCCGTCCTCGTCCGCTGCGTTGGGGCCGACGAAGAAGCCCAGGCCATCGCCGGTGAGATCGACCGCTTCCGCCAGTCCGACCACAACACGATGGGCATCATCTGCAAGACCGATGCGCAGGCCACCGAGCTGCACGAGCGTCTCGCCGGGCGCGTCAAGGGCCTGCACCTGCTCGACGCCCGCAGCACCACATTCAGCGGCGGGGTCATGATTGCCACCGCCTACCTCGCCAAGGGCCTCGAGTTCGACCGCGTCGTCGTCCCCGATGTCTCGGAAACAAACTACAACGCGACCATCGACCGCCACATGCTCTATGTCGCCTGCACCCGCGCGATGCACCGCCTGACCCTGACCACGGCCGCCGAACTCTCGCCATTCCTCCGCCAGGCCCTCGACGGAGACATCCTCGAGATCCGCACCGCCTGAGCCCCGACGATCAACTTTGCCCCCGCGTGCCGCTACAAGAAACCCGAAGGAGCCGAAGACGGCTTCGTCGGGCCACCCACTTATCCCCTCTTCTCTCTTCTCTCCCCTGATGGCTAATGGCTGGTGGCCAGTCCTCTCCCCCTCACGAGATACTCAGCGTCGGCTTCCCGTGGCCCTTGCTCATCCCCGCCAGCATCACCTGCGCTTCGAGCTGTTCCACCATTGCCGTCAGTGCTTTGGGCAGGGCTTCGCCGCCGGCGGTCTTTGACTCAAAGTTCGCGCTGGGGTCGCCGCTGTCGCTGTTTTCGCGCAGGGCCATGTTGATCGGCACCGCGCCCAGGAACGGATGCCCGAGCTTCTGGGCCATCATCTGCGCGCCGCCGCGGCCGAAGATGTCGTATTCCTTACCGTCGTCACCGACGAAGAAACTCATGTTCTCCACCACGCCCAGAACCTCGACGCCCAGCGATTCGAACATCCCGCTGGCGCGGACCGCATCGTCCTGCGCCACCTTCTGCGGCGTGCACACCACCACCGCGCCCGCGAGCTGCACGCTCTGGGCCAGGGTCAGGGGGACATCGCCGGTGCCCGGGGGAAGGTCGATGATCAGGTAATCCAGCTCGCCCCATTGCGTGCGTTCGATGAGCTGGTTGAATGCGCCGTGGGCCATGGGGCCGCGCCAGATCAGCGGCTTGTCCGTGTCCACCAGCTTGCCCATGGTGATGCACTTGACGCCGTGGACCGCGAAGGGCTGGAGCGCGCCCTCCAGCACCACCTGCTCCATCGCGCCCAGGCCCATCATGGTGGGCAGGGAGGGGCCGTAGATATCGCCGTCCAAGAGCCCCACCGCGTGGCCCTTGCGGGCCAGGCCAACCGCGAGGTTCACGGCGACGGTCGATTTGCCCACGCCGCCCTTGCCGGCACCGACGGCGATGATGTGCTTGACGCCCGGGACGCCGGTGGCGTCCTTGTTCTGGGGCGTATCGCCCTGGCGCTTGGACTTGGGTTCGTCCTTGCCGCCAGCCGCATTGCCGCCGGTCACTTTTCCACCAGTGAGGCGCATGACGACTTCGCCGGCATGGTCGACGAACTCGACGGTGAGTTGCAGGTTCTCGACGCCTTGCGAGTTGGCCTCGGCCCGGACGGCGGAGTCGATCACCGCGCCCATGCGGGCGAGTTGTTCCTTGGAGGGTTGGGGGGATTTGGGCTCGCCCTGGGTCATGCAGACGCGGACCGATGCGTTGTCATCGCACGCGGCGACATTGATCACGCAGCCGCGGGATACGAGGTCCTCGCCGGAGGGGTGCATGACGCCGCCGAGGGCGTCGTGGATATGGGCTTTGGTCAGTGCCATTGTGGATTGTCCTTTCCATCCCCCGCCCGCTTGTACATCGTGGGGCCGCCGAGGGGCCCTGAGACCGATCTACCCCGCGAAACAGCGTCCGGGGGCCGGTCGTGCCAGTTTTGCGGGTCTTCCCGGCGGAAATCGGTCCCGGCAGGCCGTTTTTGGGCTCTCTGGTCTTCCCTACCATCATAGACACGGCCCCGTGTATTCGATAGTTGATGGCCCGCCGCGGGCTATGCAATACGCGGGAGGCCGCGCCGTTCTCTCTGGGAGGGAACCACACGCATCGTGCGGCACACCGGCCGAACCCGGGGGGCCGCCCCGATCGGAGAACACCACATGAAACACAGCACACCCGCATCACTCATCGTCCTTCTCGCCGCCGCCTCGGGCCTCGCCGCTGCGCAGCCGGAGAAAACGGACAATTCCGACAACGATCTTCTGCGGGGCCCGTCCGTGGTGGACACGGCCGAGCCGACTGAGGAGCGGGATGCGGGCGACGCCATGGAAGCCCAGGGCGATGAGCGTCCAGCGTGGGCCAGGAAGCCGATCGTCTTCCGCGAGTACATCATCATCCTTCGTCAGATGAGCAACGCCCGCCAGGGCAACCCGCTGGCGGTCAGCGATGAGCAGCAGGAGAAGATCGACGAGATCCTCCGGGACCATCGCGTCGCGATGCGGGATTTCCAGCAGGAGCACAAGGACCAGCTCCAGCGTCTCCGCCGGGCCGCCAACAGCAACCGGGACCGAAACAACCAACCCGGCCAGTTTGGTGCGCCCACGACGATCAGGGATATGGAACAGCAAGAGAACGAGGAGGGCGGCGACCTCGGGGGCGTTGAGGATGGGCAGGTTGATTCCTCCCGTGCCGAGAAGGCCCGCGAGAAGCTGCGGGCGTTCATCGACAACGCACCCCCCAGCCGCGAATCGCTGGAGAAACTCGGCGCGGTGCTCGATGACAAGCAGCAGGAACTGATCAAGGAGCGCATCATGCAGCACCGAAAGCGGCTGCACGAGCGGGCACAGGAGGCCGGGGACGATGCGGAAGATGGCGACGACGGCGCCGAAGATGCGGTCCGCCCTGTCCGCCGCCAGCGGATGAACCGCGACCGCGCCCAGCCCCAGGAACGCGACAGCGAGAAGCCCACCAAGCGCGGCGGGCGGGACGACTGATCGAACCGCCAAACCAGGCGCGAAATGAACTCCAGAATCCGACCGGGGCCGTCCAGCGATGGGCGGCCCCGGTTGTTTTTGGATGTTCAGGCGGGATCAGGAATGGGTGAGTTCGGCCATGTTGATCGTCACGGGGACATAGGTCCGGGCGACGCGGGCCTCGAACTCTTCGTGGTACTTCTCGACGATGGTGCGGACGGCCCACGAGTTGCCGTCGGCCAGGCCGCAGATCGTGGTGCCGGGCATCGAGCCCATCGACCCGGCGATCTCTTTGGCGAGGTCGAGGTCCTTGGTCCGGGCATCGCCCGCCTCGATGCGGGTCATGATCTGGTAGAGCCAGCCCGAGCCCTCGCGGCAGGGGGTGCACTGGCCGCAGGATTCGTGCTTGAAGAACCGGGTGATGTTACGGGCGACCGAGACCATGTCGGTGTCCTCATCGAACACGGTGGGCCCGGCGGTGCCCAGGCCCAGGACGCCGTATTTGCGTCCGATGTCAAAGTCCAGCTCGGCATCGTACTGATCGGGCCCGAGGATGCCCATGGACACGCCACCGGGGATGGCGCCCTTGTACTTCTTGCCGCCGCGGATGCCGCCACAGTATTTCTCGACCAGCGTCGACAGCGGGATGCCCAGTTCCAGCTCGTAGCAGCCGGGTTTTTCGACATGGCCCGAGACACCCATCAGCTTGGTCCCGAAGCTCGGTGGCCCGCCGATGCTGCTCTCGACGCCCTGGTCCTTGAATGCGTCCGCGCCGTCGCTGAGGATGAATGGCAGGTGCTGGAGGGTCTCGACATTGTTGATGATGGTCGGGCGATCGAAGAGGCCCTTGAGGGCGGGGAAGGGCGGCTTAATGCGTGGCCAGCCGCGTTTGCCCTCGAGGCCCTCAAGCAATGCAGTCTCCTCGCCGCAGATGTACGCCCCGGCCCCGCGGTGAACATAGCAATCCGCCACGAACGGGTCGCCCGAGGCGTGTCCGCCCTGATTGATGAGGCCCTTGTCGCCGAAGATGCCGTTTTCGTAGGCCTCCCTGATGGCGTTTTCGAGGACATGGGCTTGGTGGTGGTACTCGCCGCGGATGAAGATGTAGGCCTTGTTGAGCCGGCAGGCGTACATGCAGATGGCGATGCCTTCGAGCAGCCCGTGGGGATCGAAATCCATCAGCAGGCGGTCCTTGAAGGTGCCCGGCTCGGATTCGTCGGCGTTGATAGCCAGGTAGCGCTGTCCGCCATCGGGTTCCGGAAGGAAGGTCCACTTGAGACCCGTGGGGAAGCCCGCGCCCCCGCGACCGCGCAGGACGGAGTCCTTGACCGCGGCCGTGACATCGGCCGGCTTCATGGTCAGCGCCTTGCGGAGCCCCTCGTAGCCGCCGGTTCGGGTGTACTCGTCGTAGCCGACGATGTGCCGGTCGCGGATGTGGCCGAAGGGCGCGGTGGGGATGCGCTTGAGCAGGTAGTGCTGGGTCAGTTTGTCTTCCCACTGGGTTCTGGGCATCACGGAACTCCAAGTCTCGTCGTCCGCACGGGTTGGATCCGGGCTCGGAACCCACCGGAATGCGTGTGGCGGGGGATTCTAGCGTCCCGAAAGGCGCAAGGGACACCAACCAGGCATGCAACCCGGTGCCTGAACCCCGTTCTTCGTCACACATCAGCCGATCGCCGCGGCACCGGCGCTGGCGACGGCATGGTCATCATCGACGCTGCTGCCGGAAACACCGATCGCGCCGATGATCTCTCCATCACCGTTCTTGATCGGCACCCCCCCTGGAAACGAGATCAGCCCGCCGTTGGAATGCTCGATGTTGTAGAGCGGCCCGCCCGGCTGGGCCAGCTTGCCGATCTCGCCCGAGTCCATATTAAACCCACGGGCGGTCTTCGCCTTCTTCATCGCGATATCGATCGATCCGAGCCACGCGCCGTCCTCTCGTGCGAACGCGGTGAGATTCATCCCCGAATCGATCACCGCGATATCCATTTTGGTGCCGAGTTCCTGCGATTTGGCGCGGGCGGCTTCGATGACCTTCTGGGCCTGTTTGAGTGTGATATTCATCGCTCTTTGCTCCCTGTCCGGGTTTTCCTGACTTATCCGCGGCCAGATGCCGCCCAGGCACCCTATGCGGCTCCTTTGGCGCAGGCGTGTATGATTCGCCATGAACATCCTCGTCCTCGGCGGGACCCACTTTTCAGGCCGCTCGTTCGTCGAGCAGGCAACCGATGCGGGTCATCACATCACCGTTCTACACCGATCGCCCTCCGCCGAGGGGCTGCCGGGCAGCGTCCGCCACCTGATCGGCGACCGCGACCCCAGAGACCCCGACGACAAGGGCGACGGGCTGGGTGCGATCAAAAAGCTCCTGGACAACGGCGAGCGCTTCGACGCCGTCGTGGACATGTGCGGCTATACACCCCGCGTCGTCCGTGCTTCGTGCGAACTGCTCAGGGACCACACCGATCTCTACCTCTTTGTATCAACGATCTCCGTCTATCCGGCCAGCCCCGATCAGTCTCCCCGCGAAGACTGGCCATGGGACAGGCTCAGGGGGCTCAAAGATCCCTCGGTCGAAGAACTCAACAACGATACCTACGGCGGTCTCAAGGTCCTCTGCGAACAGGTGGTCCACGAGTACTTCCCCGACAACCACATCATCCCCCGCCCCACCATCATCGCCGGGCCCAATGACCCCACCGATAGCATCACCTGGTGGACGCGGGCACTGGCGACGCTCGACGCTGTGGTCATCCCAGAGCCGCCCGCGGGGCTGGCGCAGTTCGTGGATTCGCGCGACCTGGCCGATTTTTTCCTCAAAGCCATCACCGGGAAGCTCACCGGCACCTTCAACGCCGCCGGGCCCGAGCCGGGCCTCACGCTCCACCGATTCATCGACCGCGCCCGCGATGCGCTGGGTTCGCATACGCGGCTGATCGAAGCACCCAAAGCGTGGTTCGACGAGCGGGAGATCAAGCCGACCAAGGACATACCGACATGGGTCGGCGATGACAAGCAATCGATGTACCGGGTCGATTACACCAAGGCGCTGAGCGCGGGCATGAGCCCGCGGCCTATGGAAGACACGATCCGCGATGTCCGTGCGTGGGATATCGAGCGCGGCGAACCCGAACTCAAGGCGGGGATGGCGCTGACGCGCATGGAAGAACTGGCCGGGAAGGCATCATCTATA
>JBBDKK010000217.1:0-9962 GCA_040879395.1 Phycisphaerales bacterium | reverse complement strand
CGCGATGTCGCCCACAACACAGGCCAGGACCGGGCGGTGGTGTTCGTGTACGACCCGGCGGTTGGGCGCACGCAGATCATCCCGGCGATCAAGGTGGGGACAGTCCGCGAGCCCACCACAGCGCCCGATGGTCCGGGCGGTGGCGGCGGGGCGCAGGCCTCGGCACGCGGCGACCAGCCGTACTTCGATCGTGATGTGTTCGTGCCCGCTGCGGCGGGCGAGGTGATGACGCTCCCCGCGTACTGGATGGTCCGCGGCTACGCGGCCCCGGGGATGCTTTTGGACCAGGATTCGGTCGGCAGCGATGCGGCGACCTGGTACAACTCCCAGATTTACGATGGGAATAACACCGGCAGCAACATCAAGCAGGAGGCCCACTGGGTGTTCCCCGAGACGGGCTTCTTCCCGGCCGATGCGCAGGTCAACGGCGGTGGTCTTGACGGCGGTTTCGACAATGTCGATCGTGATCTGCCCACGGCCCGGCAATCGTTCATGATTCGTTTCGATGCGCGGACGGGCGCCGTCAGCCGCGATACGAGCGCGGCGTTGTTCGTCGATCCCCGTAACAGCAGCGAGCGGGAGTACGGCAATCAGCCCACGCCGCACCAGCAGTCGCTGCGCATCGATCTGGCAGAGGACCTGGAGGTCTGGGCCTCGGGGGTGCTCAACTCGACGGACCTCAACAACAATCTCAACGCGTTTGGTAACGACGACCTCGAACTGCGGGAGCAGTTGATCGGGACGGCGAGCAACGACACGATCCTGGTCAAGCCGGTCTCGCGGGTCGCGCTGTATGACGAGCGGCGGCTGGCGCTGGGCATCGGGGCGCGCGGGCTCAACTCGCTCACGCAGACGCTGTATCTCCCGCACGAGCAGGACGAGCAGGATGTCGAGATCCGGTTCGATATGGACCTCTTCGCCAACAACCCCGATGTGAACACCGAGGAGGAGGTGCTTGAGCGGATCAATCAGTGGATCAACGGCGACACCAACTTCGATGACCAGCTCGATTTCGATGATGAACCCGAATCACGGCTTTATCTGATCCAGTCGTACACCGGTGAACTCAAGGAGGTGTTGCGATGAACCACGGATCACGCATACATATGTCGAATCAACGCGGCTTCTCGCTGGTGGAGGTGCTCATCGCGGTGCTGGTGCTGGCGATCGGGCTGCTGGGTCTTGGGGCGGTGTTCCCGGCGATCATCGCCGAGCAGCGCGAATCGTTCGAGGTGATCGAGGGCGAGAACGCGGCGGGGGCGGCGGCTTCGATGATCACGAGCCGGGAGCTGGTTGATTTCTCATTCCTTGAAGACTCATTCAATAAAGCAGATACTGATCCCGCTGAACGCTACCAGTATCTCTGGGCGGTTCCTTCTTACAGCCCGGGCGCCTTTGCCTGGTCGACGACTCAACTTCCGGACATCGTGAACTTCGATACGGGGCTCTGGAACTATGAATCCGCCTATCAGACGACCGATCTTGATGCGAGTGAGCGGTATGTGACTCAGATCCCCTTGGCAGCACGATTTTATCCTCAGCCGTATTCCGGCAAGGATCCGCGGTTTGTCTGGGATCTGGCCCTTCGGCGTGAGCCCGCCGGCGATCGGATACAGGCGGCGATCTTCGTGAGGCGGATCGATTCCAGGATCCGCGTGCCCCGCGATCACTCGCTCAGCGATGTACTGACGGGGAGCGGCGGGATCGATCCGGCGGACATGCGATTGCCGGTTGCAGTCTTTAATGATTTTGGTGATGTCAACAATCCTCGAAACGGAACGCTGGCCTCTGATGAGGGGCCAACGGACATGGTGTTCTATTCGGTCATCCAGACGCTTGATGTGGAGGTTCATCCCGAACACCTCGACTGGCTCGTGTTCCCCGATGGTCGTGATGATGACATCGATACTTCAGCGGGTTTCGCCACCCGTGTCGGGCAGAAGCTGCTCGATAATACCGGTGTGGTGCGAACGGTGGTCGGCATCCCTCAGGTTGAGGGTGATGATCCGATTTATTCGGAAGTCACCGGACAGAACCGGGTAGTAGTTGTTGATCCACCCTTCTCAATGGCGAATGCCGGCGGCCAAGATACCCGTGACATTTTTCCTCCGCAGGTTTCTCAGGACCGCGCATGGGACGATGAACGGGCGAGTTGGGTCCGCCAGGTGATCTTCACACCCCGGACGCCGGTGGCGATCCGCGTGGTTACGCTGGAGGGCACGCGATGATCCGGATGCTGTGTCAATCGAATCGTTCCCGCCGCGGATTTACCATCGTTGAGATGCTGGTGACCATCGGGATCCTGGTGGTGGTGGCCGCGGGCGTGGCGACGATCTTCGCCTCGGTGGGCGATACCGTCGCCCAGGGCCGCAAGCTCTCGGAACTCAACCAGTTCGCGGCCCGCATGGAGCGGGTGATGCGCGAGGATTTCGAGCGGATGAGCCGCGACGGGTTCCTGGTGATCGTCAACAAAAACGCCAACTTCGGTGAGGATGTCAAGCTCTACCGCGGCGATCGGAGCAACCCGGATCAGAACCTCTTCGGCGGCTTCTCCGCCGAGGAAGGCCGCATCCGCCGCAGCGATGAGATCATGTTCTTCGCACGGGGTGACTTTGAGACCACCCGCAAGGCGATCGCCTCGAATATGGTCGCGCGATCTTCGGAAGCGGCGGTTTACTACGGGCACGGGCAGAAGCGTGTTCCCGATCTGGTAAGCCCTGACTCGCCGACGAACTTTTTCTTCAATCCCCAGCCGTGGGATAACAACTTCGATCCGGTCCTCGACACCCGGCTCGGCGTTGAGACGCTCGGCCTGGTGAACCCCAACGAGTTCGCGCGTGACTGGTCGCTGCTGAGACAGGTGACACTGCTGGCGGGCTCGGAGGGGCGCGGTCAGCAGGTGCCCACGGAGTTGTACGGGACATTCGGCAACAATCCCGACCCGACAGTTGGCCGCCGTTTGCTGCAGGATTCGGCCCGCCAGGTGGCCTTGCAGCCCGCAGCGCGGAGTATCTTCACATCGCTGAGCGGCACCGACCTGTCTATAGCGCCAGATCGACTTCCGCTGTGGTTTTATGATCGGGTCGAGCCGGCCTCGTATCCAGTGTACCGGACCAGCGGCCTGGTGGACATCGTTACCGAGGACCTCTCCACGATCCGGAACATGATCCAGGCGATCGCGGTGACCGAGGAGCCGGGGGCTTACTTCAACTACGCGCCGACTGAGCCCCTGCCCGCGGGCGGTGATCCGATCGTGGTGACCAAAGACGAGTTCATCGAGCAGTTCTATAGAAATCTGAGCACCTCACCCGAACCCGCCGATGCGCTCTCGCTCAATCTTGGCCGGTATCTCAATAGCGGAAACTGGGATGCGGGCGATCCTAACCAGATCGACAACATCCGCAAGTGGATGATCGATGCCCTGCCGTCGCGGTGGAACCTGAATATCACCGGCTCCCAGCCAACACAAACCGAGTTCGTCGCCGGTGTCCGCTACGAGGACATCCCCACGCGGCTGATGTACCCGGACGACCAGTTCCCCAACAACGATCAGGGCTTCCTTGAGCGCGCCTACGCCGAGGCCAACCAGGAGATGCTGGGCGCATCGGTCTTCGTGCCCCGCTGCACGGAGTTCATCGTCGAGTGGTCGTATGGGTTTGTTGACAACCGATTCAGCGCGGGCAACCCCGATTTCAAGAAGCTGATCTGGTACGGGCTGGACCGCTATGTCGATTCAAACAACGATGGCATGCTCGATCCCGCGGAGGACCAGCGGGCCGCGGTGCCCTATGCCCAGCGATCCAGCACCACGGCCGGCAACGACCCGGTCACGGGCCAATCCCGCCGGATGGGGCCGGATCCACAGCTGATCGTCGGCGCGCCCACCAGGCCGATGATGGCTGGCGGCAACCCGCCGCCGCTCTCGCCGGACGAGATCGAGATCGCCACCTTCGGCTTCGCCACCCGGCCCGATGAAGAAGGCGCGGTCTGGCCCTGGCCCAAGCTCATACGCATCACCATGCGCCTGGGCGACCCGACCGACCGGGATGTCGAGCAGACCTACCAGGTCGTCTTCGAGATCCCGCGGCCCGAGTGAGCGGGCAATCGACACAGAACACAGCGCGGCATGAGGCCGCCGACAGAAAACGGGGACGACGGGGACGGACAGAACGAGGGACGCACGGCCGATGGGGAGCCCGCATGCACCAGGCGGGCCGACGGGCCGGGCAACAGAACCCACGAGGTGCACATCGCCCCGATGCGGGCGAGGAGTTGGACATGAACGCTGAGTACGAACGCACAACCATACATCCCGGCCCCGATGGCGCGGCACGGGCCCATGAAGCACGCCGCGGATCGGCCCTGCTGATCGTCATCGGCACCCTGGCCCTGATCGCGGTCTTCGCGGCGGTCTACATCTCGATCGGCCGCACCGACCGCCGGTCCGCCAACGCCCTTCGGTCTCGGATCGAACAGCGCGAGACCTCCCGCGACTTTTCCGAGTACATCGCGGGCATCATCGGCCGTGACCGCCTCGATGCCTATGTGCAGTACGATGCCAACGGCCTGGAGTTTGGGCGGCGTGAGGTAACCGATGCGCCTTACACCGACTGGACCCGCCGTTCGGAGGTCACGCCCGGCAACGAGCATTTTCTTTTCACTCCCGCCGGGGGGCCGTACCAGACCGAGGGCCTGACGCCGACGACCGATTTCCGCGTGGCTTCCGACCCCTGGCTGGCATCCACCACGCCGACCTACCTCGGTGATCCCGGGACGCCGTCGACCGGGCTGAATCTCCGACCCTTCTCGGCGTTCGCCGCGTTCGACCCGAACTATCCCAACGCGTTCAACTACCTCGACAACCGCGACTGGCTGCAGATCTCCAACTTCGCGCCCGACGGGCGGCCGGTGAACCTGTTCAACCTGCGGCCGACCCAACCGGACGGAAACTTCAGCGGGCTCAATGGTGCCGGTTCGGCCGTGGGCGGCTTCGAAGCCGAGCCCGGCTTCGGCACCTCGCCACGGGCCGATGCACGGCCGATCCGCCGGATGAGCAACTTCCTCTCGCTGCTGAATCAGAGCGTCCCCGGCGATCCCGAATCGCTGATCCGGGCCTTCGATCCGGTCGCCGCGGGCGGCGTGTGGGTCCCGGGCTACAACGATCCCCAGCCCGTCGGCATCACCGGCACCGACCTCTACAACACCCCCGCGGTGTGGACCATGTACCAGCGGTTCATGTTCATGCCCATCAACCAGCCATTCATCACCCTCAACCGCAACGATCAGGTCTCGACCTGGGCGGACCCGGACTACCCGCCGTATCAGTACGCCGATGCCGACGGCGACGGCTTCGCCGATTCCCGCTGGTTCGAGTTGGCCGCGGCCCGGGATGCGAACGAGGGATCGAACAATCAGGCACGCGAGGACATCCAGCGGCTCTACCAGCCCGGCGACTACCGGTACTTCATCGCCGCGCGGGCCGTGGATCTGAGTTCGATGGTCAATGTGAACACCGCCACCGACCAGCTCGTTCCGCCCACGCCCGAGTTCCCGATGGGCGCGACACCCGCGGATGTGGACCTGCGCCGCCTGCTGACGATGCAGGACCCGGCGGGGGACTATGTCTCCGTGCTGCGTCCCGGCGGGGCCATCCCGCTGTCGTATCAGGCCCTTCACAGGCCGTATATATGGCAGCAGGACTACCAGATCCCCCGCCAGTGGGACGCCCCGGGACGGCCGGTGGAGTTCGACCGGCATGTGTTCGACTACAACTTCTACCAGCACAGCACAGAGGGCTCAGCATACGACCTGCGTGACCTGGAGGACGATGCCCCCTCGATGCTGATCGGCCGGTACGCGTACGATGCGCTCCGCCGGGGGCTCCTGCAAGGCGGATCGCTCACTGAGGACTACCGCGGAAACTATCCGGGCGAATCGCCGGACCCCGACGCCGTGCCCCTGTTCCAGTTCGAGCGCGATCCGACCGACTTCGGGGCCAACCCGATGGCGATCACCGCCGAGCAGCGGTATCTGCAGTACATGAATGTCGGCCGGCTCGATCCGACCACGCAGGGGCTCGCCTGGGCCCGCGAAATCACCTTCGGCAGCGGGCTCTACGGCCTCGGGGATCTGACCGAGTTGCTGACCTTCCACGGGCTCAATGATCCGGAATCAACCAGCCGCCTCGAGCAGGTGACCTTCGGGCGTTTCGAGAGCCGCACTTCGGACGAGCTGCTCACGATGCGGATGGGGCCGCTGATGAACAACCGCCCGCTGGAACTCGATCGGTTCCAGCACGGGCTGGCGCTGGCGGACATGGGCATCGACCCCCGCACGCCCGCGACCGACGATGCGAGTCTGCGCGAAATCAACGGCCGCATCGCCCTCAACTCGATGGCCCATATGGCCCTCACCCCCCGCAACAAGCTGACCACAATCAGCGGCCACACCCCCCTCTCGCCCGATGAACGCCTGGCCTCGGCCTCCGAGCCGGCCGCGATGACCGATCAAACGGCAGCGCCCGACCTCAAGGAAGCACTGAGCGACGCGAACTTGCTCTTCTCGATCTACGGGGGGGCGCTGGCGCGGGAGTTGGATTCGGATAACCTGGACTGGGAGCAGGACCCAGCGGACTTCGATATCAACCCAACATCCACGCTCTTCTACGGCCATAAGGGCCCGGAGCTGTCGCTCCGCGCGGCGGCGCACGCGGCGGTGAATATGAAGGACTTGGCCGACGGGGATCAGGATCCCACCATCGCAACGCTGCTACTGAGAAGTGATACGACCCCCAACGATCTGCGCGACTACGCGAGTGACCTGACCGAGGATGATGTCAATCCGACCGGTGACGCCGAGTACCAGCTCTACCCCGGCATCGCCTCGGGCAACTTCTTTGACAGGATGAGGAACTGGGCCGGCAACGACATCAACTCCGGTCTCACTGAGAAGCGACAGGCCGTCAATGTGTACGGCATGGAAGCGACGCCTGTTATCACCGAGGTGTCGATGCTGTATGCATTCACCGATGCGCCTGGTGATACTGCTGATGTGAGCCCAGATAATCCATATGTTTTAAATCTTAATGGGCAGCGCAGGGTGATCTATCCACCCAACAGCATAGCGGTAACAATAAATGGTGAAGTCGCGATCGCTAATCGGGACTACCTGATTCAGGTACTCGCCGTCCAGCTTCACAATCCCTACGACCGCGAGATCAGTCTGGGCGGCACCGATGACAACGGAAACCGGATTGCCAGCGGGGCACCCCTGACCCGGAAACGGCAGTTGGACGCAAGCGGCGAGGTCAACGAGAATGTGATCGACACGAGCGCCAACTATCAGTTTGACTACTACATCGAATACGCGGGGCGTTTCTTCAAAGTTGCCCGCTATCTTGAGTGGTACCCCACCGAAAACAACGCGGAAAACTATTACAGCTTCGACGACCCCAATACAACCGTTGCGTACCAGGGAGTGCCGAACCCGGCGACAGCGTTCGACCCCGCCCTCGGCGGACAAATGCCGCCCGGAACCGGGGCCTACCCCGATTTCATCGCCCGTAATGTTGTGCTCGGACCCGGAGAAACAAGGGTCTTTTACGCCATCGCCGACAAGCGATTTGACGATGCTTCGGGCCCGGACGACCGCTGGACTACCTATCTTCGTGACTGGGGGGATCTGCCTCAGCGCTTCGAGCAGGCGAATATCGACCCCGATGTCAATGATTTGGACGGAGACAATCTTATCGACGGGCCCGGCGATACCCGCGGCTGGACGGGGCCAGCCGAGCAATGGGTCGGACACCAACTTCAGGTGATCGACGATACGGGTACCGATCCCGAACCGGTCATGATGATGACATTCGATCCCGAGGAAGGCGAGTTCGTCGATGAGACGATGTTCGAGGCGTTGCACACGCCCTCGAACGCGCTCGGCTACGACAGCAGCAGGGTGGACGCGACCGAGGTCCGGCTCTGGAAAAAGATTGTCACGCTTGGGGAAGAAACGGCGGATCCTGATATCCCCGGCGCGACGCAAAGAAATCTGATCGAGAACGACATGCTCGTGGATCGAATGGAACTTGAAACGAATCTGGACCCTCAAATCTCCGGTGACCATCCAATTTCGGGAACATATTCATATCCTGAAGACTTTCCTATCCCTGGAACCGAGTTGGCGAATCTTGGAGCACGCAACGACAATCGCGGTATCACTGTTTCCGACTGGATTACCCATAGGCGGATGGACAGCGAGGATCAACTCAAGCCCTCGCCGGGCCAAGTGACTCCGTGGATGCTCAGGGCTCGCAATAACCCTTCCAGTACACGCGTGAAACACGAGGGTTACCTCACGGGTGATGTCTCCGGAGATGATGTCTTTTCTTCGGGAGCGGGAGATCCAACTGAGCCTGCGGTAGAAAGGGGGGACTACGAAGTCCACGCCACCTTGCGCGGTTTCTGGGATCTCTCCCGTTCGACCGGCGCCAACGCGATCGTGCAGACGCTGGCGCTCGCCCCGCATCTTAAGAGCGATGTCACAGATACCGGGTATACGGATAGCGATGGCGCAAATGATTCGGCTGGAAAGTTTGCACCGCAGCCGGCGCTGATCTCAGTCAGCACCATGGCCAATCTCGATCCAAGAAACGGTATGGCAGTGCCCGAGATCCTTGTCGGCGGAGCAAATATTTTTGAAGCTCCCCGCCTCGCGGACCTGCTGTTGGCTTGGGGAATCGGACCGACCTATGCGCCCGATCCCAACCGGCCGGCGTCCACCGGTACCGGCGTATATGAACCCGAAGAATGGATGACGGCTTCCGAGGCGATGGCCATCGCACTGGGCATCGATAATCCCGTTCCCTCCGGCCCTGACTTCGATGATGCCGATGCGATCTGGGTAGACGCGTACGATGTCGCGGCGGATGACAACCTGCTCGATCTCGGCCGCCTCGCCATCGACCGCTTCGTCCCCTTCCTCAACACCGGTGCCCCCGAGAACCCCATCGAGTTCGATCCGTTCGTCGATATCCGGCGCGGGGCGGGTGTGCCGCTGGCGCTGGGCGTGCTCGACCGGGTCCGTGCGATCGAACCGCTTGCCCAACTCTCCGATCCGATAAACCCCGCCGGCGGGCAGTTCCTCGAGATGGAACTGACCCGGCCCACCTACGGGACCATCAACATCAACACCGCCCCCGTCGAAGTCCTGCGGCTCCTTCCGGGCCTCACCCCGAGCCGGGCGCAGTATTTCGATAGCGCGGGCTACCAGGACGAATGGATCGGCTCACAGTACGATGACCTCGAACTCCCCGATCTGACCTCCGCGACCAGTCTCGCCGGGCTGATCGAAAACCCCGATGTCGCGGCTGGCATCATCGCCTACCGCGATCGGATGCTGGGAATCCCCAACACCGGTGCGCGGCCGGAGCGGGCGGGAAGCGGCTGGTACGACGAGTCGCCGATGAATCTGGCACCCTCGGTCCCGAATCTCGATTATGTTCAGCAGAACATGATCGGTGAGTTAACCGCCGAACCGATGTCACTCGGTCCGGACCCCTGGGACCGGGCGACCTTTACAGGCATCGAAGGCCTCCGCACCACCCCCGGATTCGGTTCTCTGGGCGAACTGCTCGCGGTGAGATTCGATCCCGCGCTCGTGACGGATACTTATCGGTGGCCCATACTCAGTACGATGTCCATCCAGCAACTCGGCTTCGATGAGAAAGCCCAGGGCATCGCCGATACCACCGAAGGCAAGACGACCATCCTCTCCCAGATCTTCGGCAACGATGTCGTGGGCGAGACAGTCGACGGCTACGACGAGCGGATCGCCATGGCCAACGCCGTGGCCAACACCATCAGCGTCCGCTCGGACTTCTACGCCGTCTGGTTCGTCGTCCACGGGTATCGAGAATCCGATGTCTCCAACCTCCGCCCCCAGGACCCACTGGTCCCGTCGGTGAA
>JBBDKK010000216.1:0-10412 GCA_040879395.1 Phycisphaerales bacterium | reverse complement strand
CATCGGCGTCACCAAGGAACGCGTCCGGCAGATCCAGAACAAGGCGATGGAGAAGATCCGCGTTGAACTGGAAGCCAACTTCCTGGGCACCGTCGATCGTGACTCACGCGAAGCCGAAACCGTCGGCGCCAACTGAGGCACTCACCGGTCACCGCAACCGCGCACGATTCAATCTCCACTCGATCGGGACCCTTCTGGGTCCCGATCTTTTTTCATGCCCCCACAGTTCAGTCGGCAGCCGGTTCCGGGGAACCGCCAGCGGTCCGGGAGCGAACAGGCGATACCCGGTAACCGGTCCCATTCGTGCCCTGGACCACGCAATCCGCCGGAGAATCCCCGGGCCCGTTCATCGGCCGATCGGGATCGAGCGACTAGAATACCGCTCCAATCGGAACGATCATCCACGCACCATCCGTGCGTTCACAAAGACGAGCAAGGACAACCGAACATGAGTGTGACTGATGTACCTTCATCCACGGCCTCGGCCGGCCATGTGGAGCTTGACCCGGCGATCACCAAGAAAGACCCGCACGCCACCCGCTGGGGCGACTTCCTCAAGGCCACGATCAAGTTCGAAGCATCCGACCTGATCATGAAATCGGACCAGAAGCCCAAGATCCGCCTGCGCGGTTCGCTCAAGGCCCTCGATGTTGAGCCGGTCAGCGCGGCCGAGTTCTTCAAGATCACCAAGGCGATCCTCACCGACGAGCAGCTGAAGGACCTGCACAAGTTCGGCTCGGTGGACTTCGCCTACAACTACGATGCGCGCCATCGCTTCCGCGTCAATCTCTTTCAGGCACGCGGGACCATCTCCGTGGCCGCCCGAAACATCACCGCCGAGATCCTCCCATTCGAAGGGCTCTATCTGCCTGAGGTCATGTCCGAGATCGCCCTGCAGCCCCAGGGCATCGTCCTGCTCTGCGGCGTGACCGGCTCGGGCAAGTCCACCACCATCGCCTCCATGCTGGACTACATCAACGCCCGCAAGAGCGTCCACATCCTCACGCTCGAGGACCCCATCGAGTACATCTTCGAGGACAAGAAGGCCACCATCAACCAACGTGAGATCGGGCTCGATTGCCTGGACTTCAAAACCGGCCTCCGCGCCCTGGTTCGTGAGAACCCCGATGTGGTGCTGATCGGCGAGATGCGTGACCAGGAGACCTTCGAGGCCGCCCTGCACGCCGCGGAAACCGGTCACCTCGTGTACGGCACCATCCACGCGTCGAGCACGACCCAGACCTTCAGCCGTATCTACGGCCTCTTCCCCCAGGACGAGATCGAGCAGGTCCGCAAGATTCTGGCCTACCAGATGCGTGCCTTCGTGTATCAGAAACTGCTGCCCACGCTGCACGAGAAGATCTTCCGGATCCCCGCCCTGGAGATCCTGATCAACAACGGCGTGGTGCGCAAGTACATCCTTGACGAACGCGAGGGCGACCTGCGGGATGTGCTCAACTCCGTCGAGGCCCAGCAGATCGGGATGATCGATTTCAATGATTCACTGGTGAAACTCGTGGAAAACGAGTTCATCCATATGCGGACGGCCATCGAGGCCTCGCCCAATGTTGACGAACTGCAGATGAAGCTCAAGAAGTTCTCGTAACGGCGCGGGCCCACCCGCCCACCGCCCGAACCCGGCCCTCACCGGCCGCGTCCCGTCGCGTGGTGCCGCGGAGAGCGTGGTTCTACAATGAACGACCCCCGATCAGGTCCCCAAGCGCCGCGGCGCGGACCGATCACGCACAGAGCCGGGCACGCGCCCGCCTTCCGAACAGGACTTCCGAGAGGACACGACGGTGCTCGAATCCATGCTGATCTCATTCTCTCAAACGCTGGTCGCTCTCCAATCCGCCCCGGGAAGCCTCACACTGGGAGCGGCCGCGGAGACCTATACCCTCATCTCCTGGTGGAAAGCCCTCCTACTCTTTGCACCGTTTATCGCCTGGGCGTGGATGATCTCGACCATTCTCGACAAGCACGCCCAACGCTTCTTCCTGGGCCAGGAGAAGTGGAACCTGATCCACATCCTCTTCGGCCTCGCGGCCGTCGCGCTAGTGGTGCTGCTGCCCGTCGCCGGCATCGGAGGACTCGCCGCGGCGTTCTTCGGCGTCGTGGCGCTGCTGGGCGTGGATATCTTCATCTTCGTAACCCTGGCCAACCGTGATGAACGCATCCCCGAGCACGCCAAACTGACACTCAACTTCTCCGACATGGCCGAGCGTCGCCATGAGAAGCGTGATGCCAAGAGAATGGGCAGCTCTGAGCTGGTGGTCGTGGGTGCCAACAAGATGAAGATCATGCCCCCGGAGAAGGAAACCAACGCGTACGCGGTGCGCGTGGCCGCCGAGGAGATCGTGATCAAGGGCTATCAGGCACATGCCTCCCAGGTCGACCTGCGACCGGCCAATGAGAACACCTACGCCGCATCGATGCTCGTCGACGGTGTCCGCCAGCCGAGCGATCCGATCGCCAAAGCCGATGCGGTGCAGATCATCGATTTTTGGAAGAACGCCGCCGGGCTCGATGTCCAGGACCGACGCCGCAAGCTCTCGGGAAGCGTCACCGTTTCCAGCGAGAATATGAGCAACCAGACCCTCAAGCTGGTTTCCAGCGGCTCAAAGAACGGCATGGTCCTCTCGATGATCTTCAACCCGGTGGCCGCCGTCCGCCGGGCGCCAGAGGACCTCGGCTTCACGGGCACGCAGCTGGACCTGCTCAAGGAGTGGGCCCAGGAGCCGCAGGGCGTGGTGCTGCTGGGCGCGACCAAGGACAACGGACGCACCACCACCATGTACTCGATGCTGCGTCTGCACGATGCATACACCTCCAACATCCAGACCGTCGAGTACGAGATCGAGGCTCCGCTGGAGGGTGTCAAACAGATCAAGTACGACACCACCGGTGAGCACGCTGACTTCGCCACGCAGGTCCGCTCCACCCTCCGCCGCGATCCCGATGTGGTGGCCGTGTGCGATCTTCCCGATCCCCTGACGGCCAAGAACATCGCCAACGCCGACCTCGAGCGTTCACGGGTCTATCTCTCGCTCAACGCCGACAACGCCCTGGCCGCCGTGCAGCTCTATGTGCGGGCCGTGGGCGATCCAAAGCTCGCCGCCAAGGGCCTCAAGGGCGTCATCGCCCAGCGGCTGATCCGTGTCCTGTGCAGTAACTGCAAAGTGGCCTATCAGCCCAGCCCGGAGATGCTCAAGAAGCTCGGCCTCCCCGTCGACAAGGTCAAGCAGCTCAACAAGAAGGGCGGGCAGGTGCTCATCCGCAACAAGCCCGAGATCTGCCCGGTGTGCAACGGCGTGGGCTACCAGGGACAGACCGGCTGCTTCGGCGTCTTCCCGATCGAAGACGAGGAACGCAAGATGATCGCCGCCGAAAACTGGAGCGGGCTGCGAACCGCGATGCGGAAGCGTTCGCTGCCCTCCGTCCAGCAGGCTGCCCTTCGCAAGGCCGTCGAGGGGCTCACCAGCATCGAGGAAGTTTCCCGGATCTCCGCAGACGGTGCCAAGAAGCCCGCCGCTCAATCCGCACAGAAAACGCAATCCGCCCCGTCGGCCAAGCCGCCCCAGCCGGCGACCTGAGCGAGCACATACCCGATCGACCACGCGGCCCCAACGCCGCCGAGTTGCATATTGAAAGAGTAATCCCATGATCATGAACATCGCCGTCGTCCTGCTCGTCTTGGGCATCGCCTATGTGTGGATGGTCCGTGGTGTCTTCAGTTCCATGCTGCAGATGCTGTGCGTGCTCTTCGCCGGCGCCATCGCCCTGGCGTTCTGGGAAAAACTCGCGCTGATGCTCGTGGACGCCAGCCCGCAACGCGGGTTTCTGTCATTCCTCGAAAGCATCGCCTGGGGCGTGGCACTGGTCATCCCCTTCGTGATCTATGTCCTGCTGCTCCGCCTGCTGGCCGACAAGCTCATCCCCGGAAACATCACCAGCGCCAAAGCGGTCAACTACGCCGGCGGGGCGGTCTGCGGCCTTGTCACTGGCGTCATCGCCACGGGCGTACTCGTCTTGGGCGTGAGCAACCTCCGCCTGCCGACCACATTCCTCGGCTATCAGCCCCTCTGGTACTCGTCCGACCGGGCAGTGGGTGCGGGATCGCTGGTCCGCTCAGACTCGCTCTGGATCCCGGTGGACCAGTTGGTTGCCGGTCTCTACGCGCGGATGTCCAGCGGGACGCTGAGCACCGAGGAGCCCTTGGCCAAGTGGTACCCTGAACTGGAACTCGTCGGTTTCGCCTCGAGGGTCTCTCCAGGCGAAGGTGCCGCCCGCAACGCAGTGCGGCCCGATGATTTCCAGATCAAATCCGTCTACACCGTCGGCGACTCCGCCAGCGCAACGCCCGTTGCTGAGCTGCTCAAGGACGGCGGAGAAACCGAGCAGCGGTATATCGACATCGGTTCCGAGCCCGTAGCCACCGGCAGCCTGATCGGGTATGTCGTCGAGTTCGAGCCCGGGGCCAAGGAACGCGGCGAGAGAGGCGGCGGCCAACTCGTGGTCTCCAACGGCCAGTTCCGCCTGCTCGCCCAGAATGACCAAGGCGAAAGCCGCACCATCTTCCCCGTAGCGACCATCTCCGAATCCTCCGAAGCCGGCAAGTTCGGGCGCTGGCGGTATGACGCCCCGGATGTGTTCATCACCTCCACCGGCGGCCAGTCCCGCGTCCCGATGGCCTTCGAGTTCATCGTCCCCCAGGGGTACCAGCCGCTGGCGCTGTATGTCAAGAATGTCCGTGTCCCCGCCACATCCATGCCCGAGCCCGTCGAGTTCGCCACCACCGCCGAGCGTGATCGGCGCGTCCGGACCGGATCGATCCTCACCGGCACCGACTCCCGCCGCGAGCTGGAAACCGCCGGCGTCACCGTCATCGACCCCGGCGCCGACCGCGAAATCGTACGCGACACCACAAGCATCATGGATCTGGTCAGCACCAGCGCGGCCCGACGGGGCCTGACCCTCGACGACCAGAACGAAATCGTCGACGGCGAGGGGAACTTCGATGTCAAACTCGAGGTCGGACGCTCCAACGCACCCGTCAGCCGCAACCTCCGCGTGGAGGACTACGCCGTCGGCCGGGGCCAGAGTCTCATCAAGATCAATGTGGGTGCGGAGTCGCCCATCGGATTCCTCTCCGAGAACGCCCGCGAGGCCCCGCTCGACGCCCCGCTGCTGCTGATCGATAGCAACGGCAACGAGTACGAGGCCATCGGATTCGAGTACAAGGACCGCGAGATCATGACCCTGCGGTACACCCGCGGCTCGACCCTCTCGGGCGTCCAGGACACCCCCTCGCTGAGCACCACCCGCGACGACCAAGAACTCAATCTGCTCTTTATCGTCACCTCCGGTGTGGAGATCACCCACTTCGCGATCGGCGATGTCGCCATCGCCCGCTTTGAGCCCCCCATCGATTGATCCCGGCCTTCGCCATCCCCAAACGCCCGCGTTCTTCGCGGGCGTTTTTTGCAACATTACGCTCGACTGAACCCGTCCTGAACGCGACGCCGGGCGCACGAAAATCGGCCCCGCGAGGGGCCGGTTGGATGTAAATCAACTGGTGGAGAGGGGCGGGGTTTACGCCTCGGCCGGCTGCTCGGGCTTTTCGGCCGGAGCCTTCTGGGCCTGCTTCTTCTTGGTTTCCTTGACAATCAGTTCGCCCTCGCTGTCGAACTCCATCTCGTCCTGCTCGTCCATGTCAAGCTCGCGGTCGGGGACGACCCACAGCTTAATGTCGGCTTCCAGGTCCGAATCCACCTTGATGTGGATGTCGAAGGTATCGACCCGCTTGATGGTCGACGGCAGGCGAACCTCGCGGGGAGCGACGATGAATCCGACCTCCTTGAGGGCCGTGGCGATGTCCTGCTGGGTGACCGACCCGTAGAGCTGGCCCTGGTCGTTGCATGCACGGACCAGCGTGAGTTCCTGGCCATTGAGCTTGCCGATCATCTCCTCACGCTGCTTGCGGCGGGCCGCCAACTGCTTCTCGGCCTCGGCCCGCTTCTCGGCGAGTTGCTCCATCAGCTCATCGCTGGGCTCGGTGGCGTAGCCAAAGGGGAGCAGGTAGTTGCGGGCGTAGCCCACGCGGACATTGACGATGTCGCCGACGATGCCGAGCGAATCGACATTCTCGGTCAGAAGGAGCTTGAGATTGCGTGCCATGAAATGGTTTCCTTTCGCTGTCCTGGCCCCGGAATGGCGGACGGATCCGCCGCCGGAGCGAGTTGAGGAGCACGGCCCGTTGCCATGCCCCAACAAAGAGGGTTGACCGGGTCACGAGGATCCGATCGGGAGAGGATCGTATGCCTCGCCCCGATCGGTATCCAACGCCCCGGCGGGGACTTAAGGCAGAAAAAAACCGCGCCCGGGCATTCCGGACGCGGCCTGAACATTATCTCGTGCGTAAGGCGAACCGATCAGAACGGGATGTCGTCGTGGTCGATCTGCGAGCCGCCGCCGTCGTCGTAACCGCCGCTGCTGGAAGCACCGCCGCCACCGGCTCCGGAACGGGCGTAGCCGCCGCCTCCGGACCCGCCCGGGGCCCCGCCGCCACCGCCGCCCTGACCGGAATCGACGAACTGGAAGTTCTCGACCACGACGGAGAGCTTGGATCGCTTGCCACCGCCGTTCTTATCCTCCCACTGATCGAGCTTGAGCCGCCCTTCGATGAAAACGGGCCGGCCCTTGGTCAGGTACTGCCCCATCACCTCGGCCGTGCGTCCCCAGGCCTCGCAATCGACGAAGGTCACCTCTTCTCGCTGCTCGCCGGACTGGGTCTTGTACCGCCGGTTGACGGCGATCCCGAAGTTGCCTACCGCGGTGTTGCTCGGCGTGTGCCTGATCTCCACATCACGGGTGAGGTTGCCCATCAGCAGGACCTTGTTGAAACTCCCGGCCATCGTGTTCTCCTATCTGCGCTCAAGCTGAGTCGCTCGATGAGTGTAGCGTACCAAACAGATGCCGTGTGCGCCGGAGCGGGCAATTCACCCGCCCAGGCCCCACCGCGGCGGCCCGGCCGCTTATTCGGCGGTGGACTTCGTCTCGTCCGGCTCCGATTCCCCGCCCTCATCGTCCGAGGGGGCCGCGTCCTCGGGCTGGGCCTCCTGAGACGCCTTGGTTTCGGACTTGGAGGCTTCCGCCTGGGCCATGCGGGCCTGCTGCTCCTGCTCGGGGGCGCCGAGGCGGGCCTTGGAGCTGCCCTCGGCCTGCTGGGTGTCGCCCTGCTCGGCCTTGAGCTTGGCCTCGGTGTCGAGCCCGGTGCGGTCGTCGTTGACTGCGATCTCCTCGTCGGTAAGGTGCTCGGCGCTGGTGATCAGCACACGCAGGAGCTGATCGGATATCTGCACATCCCGCTCCAGGTGCGCCACCATGTCGGTCGGGCACTTGAAGTAGGCGAGGATGTACACGCCGCGCTTCTGCTTGTCGATCTCGTAGGACAGGCGTCGCTCGTCCCACTTCTTCATCGCGATGACTTCGGCGTCAGCGCGCTCGAAGAGCTTGTTGATGTGGACGAGCAGGTCGCCGAACGATGCGGCCGCGGCCTGGTTGGCGAGGAACATCGCCTCGTACACGCCCACGCGGGTTTCTGTTTCTGTTGCCATGGTCATATCTCCAAATCTGTGTTTGCTCAGCCGTCGCGGGCTGACTGGTTTGTGTTGTTGATGTTCTGTGAATCTGAAACCGGCTCCGGGCCCCCGCCGGATTCCTTCCCGGCGCCCGGCTGGTCCCCATCGCCATCTTTGGCCGGGGATTTGACGAGCTTGGTGTTGAACTCGTTCATGGCCTTGGTGATCCCCTCGCCGACGATGCGTTCGCCCGCATAGGCGGCCCGGGTGATGCTCCGCTCAACATCGTCGCGTTCCTCGTCCATGAAGCGGCTCAGGACCCAGTCCGCCTGGTTCATGAGCTTGGGCACATTGCCCACGCCGACGCGGACACGCATGTAGTCCTCGCCGCCGAGCACGCGGTCGATGTCGCTGAGCCCGTTGTGCCCGCCCGACCCGCCACGCTTGCGGACGCGGATGTGACCCACCGGCAGGGCGATGTCGTCGACGATGACGACCAGGTCCTCCTGGGGATCAAGCTTGTAGAACCGTACCGCCTCGCCCACGGCCTGACCCGATCGGTTCATGTAGGTTGTGGGTTTCATCAGCAGCACCTTCTCGCTCCCGACATGGGCATCGAGCGTGACGGATTGGAAACGGCTTTTGGGGACCTGGCCCGACGCGTGTCGTCCGGCCAGCGCGCCGGCGACCATGAACCCGACATTGTGTCGGGTCTTGTCGTACTGCGCCCCCGGATTGCCGAGCCCAACGATCAGTTTCATTCGTTGTCGTCTTCCTCTTCCTTCTTGTCGCCGCCGATGACCTCGGGCTCACCGCCCTCGTCGTCGACTTCGGACGCCTCGCCCTCGTCTTCCTGAACCGCCTTCATCACGATCTGCGCGATGACGGTGTCCGCGTCCGTGAGGAGCTCCATCGACTCCAGCGGGAGCTTCACATCCGAGGCGTGGAGCGCGTCGCCGACCTCCATCTCCGACACATCCACATCCACATGGTCCGGGAGGTTGGAGATCAGGCAGTTGAGTTCCAGCTCGGTGTACGGGTGCATCATGATCGCGCCCAGGGTCTTGAGCCCCTTGGCCTCGCCCACGAAGCGCAGGTGCACGCGGGTGTCCACACGCTCGTTGAGATCCACCCGCGCGAAGTCGGCGTGGAGGATGTTGGTGCCAAGATAGTCGTAGCCAAGGTCCTTGAGCAGCACATGCTGCTTGTGGCCTTCTATGTTTAGCTCGAAGACCTTCTCGCCCTTGCTGATGTACCCGATCGCCTCGTGGGCATCGAGCGTGATCGAGACGGGCTCTTCCTTGTGGCCGTAGACCACTGCGGGAAGGCCCCCGTTGCTGCGAACGCGCTGGGCGTAGCGGCTTCCGGTGCGTTCACGCTTCTTGGCATTAAGCACATGCTGTGTGTCACTCATGGTTTTCTCCTTATTCTTTCTGTCACGGTTGGTGGTGTGTCGTCTGTTCCGGTATCCGTCGTATATGAATCAGCGTTTGGCGCCCGCCGTGCGTTCGAAGAGCGCGCTGATCGATTCGTCGTTATGAATTCTCGTGATCGCCTTGCCCAGGATCTCTCCCACCGAGAGCATCACCAGCTTGTCCCTGATCGGTCCGCAGCGGCCCGCCTCAGGAATGGTGTCGGTGACCACGATCTTGGAGATCGGGGAATCGGCGAGCTTCTGCATCGCGGGCCCCGCCAGCACCGCGTGGGTCGCGGCGCAGACCACATTGCCCGCGCCCTCGTCCATCACCAGCTTGGCGGCCTCGACGACCGTGCCACCGGTCGAGATCATGTCATCGAACATCAGCACCGTCTTGTTGCGGACATCGCCGATGAGGTTGCCCACCCGCACCGAGCCGCCGGTGAGCCGGCGCTTATTGATGATCGCCAGCTCGGCATCGAGCAGATTGGCCATCGACTCGGCCACCTTGACATTGCCCACATCAGGAGACACCAGGCACAGGTCGCCAAGCTCCTCGCGGATCGACATGAAGTAATCGAAGAACACCGGCGTGGCCGAGAGGTGGTCCTCGGGGATATCGAAGAAACCCTGGATCTGGGCCGCGTGCAGGTCCATCGCCAGCACCCGGTCCGCCCGGGCGGCGGTGATCAGGTTCGCCACCAGCTTGGCCGTGATCGGCACGCGGCCCTCGTCCTTGCGGTCCTGCCGGCCGTAGCCGTAGTACGGCATCACCATCGTCACGCGTTTGGCGCTGGCCCGGCGGAGGCAATCACAGAAGACCAGCAGCTCCATCAGGTTGTCGTTCACCGGCTCGCAGGTCGAGATCACCACATAGCAGTCCCGCCCACGCACATCGTCGTCGAGCTTGACGAACACCTCGCCATCGGGGAACAGGTTCGTGCGCGCACGGCCCAGCTCGATGCCGATCTCATCGCACACCCTGTGCGCCAGGTCCTTGGAGTTGCGTCCGGAGAATACTTTGAGTTCGGCCATGGTCGTCGGTTCCTTGCTGCGGCTGGTGAGAAAGTACGCCCGGGGTGGCGGTTTTCGCGGGTGGAGTCAGTGTCCGGCGGTGGCGTGACGGCGGCGGTAGACGGCGTCCACCTTCGCGAGATGTTCGAGCGTGTTGATGCTCAGGATGTCTTCGGGGGGCACCGCGTCGATCACCTCGACCCGCTGACCGTCGCCGAGCAATAGCTCGAAGACATCGGTGATGTAATACTCGCCGGTCAGCTCGTTGCGGCCAACCCGCTTGAGGGCCTCGAACATTGCCGCCGCGTTCATGCAGTAGTAGCTGGGATTGACCTCGTTGATCCCCAGTTCCGCCTCGCTGGCGTTCTTCTGCTCGACGATCCGCTCGAGGCGCGGCTGGA
>JBBDKK010000215.1:0-10568 GCA_040879395.1 Phycisphaerales bacterium | reverse complement strand
GGCGAGTAAAATCCCAGGAAGGTGTTTGGTGTTGTGCGAGGGGATCATCGGCTTGTCCTTAGTGTATAAGGGGAATGATGTTCATCAGTTTAAATGCAGTAGAACTGAGCTGCAAGATCAGATGCGGCAAATAGTCGGGTTTTCGAGGGCGTGCTGTCGTTTCGGGCCTTCCTGAAGAGCGGATTCACTATTCCGGCCCGCCCGTGTAACCCCCGTCAATTCCCGTCATCGCCTGCCCGGTCTTTCCGGCGGTGGGAGCGACCTTTATGGTTTCGTTTGCTTGTTCGCCTCTCGCCGTCGGAACCCGCCCGAATGCGATCTTTTCGTCCATCTCGTGGCTGCAGCCGTGGAGGGCTCCGAAGTACGCGGCTCCCGGGCCCCAGCGTCGGTTGATCAGGTCCATTGCCCGCGATAGCCGCGTATCGGCGACGGGTTCGCCGAACAGGCAACCGGTGGCCTGCGACTCGTGGACCAGCCCAGATACGCACGCGCCCGTTTGCATGGGAATGGCCCCGGGTGAGCGTCGTGATGAGCCATCCGCCCACATCTCCGTGAACGCCCGCAGCAGCGAGGGGGTGTCCTGGACGAGTGGCAGGGGGGTCTGGGCGGAGAACTCGCCCTCGTGCCGGGCGTATTTGACCGACACGCTCAGCCGCCCGGCGAGCATCCCCTCGTCCCTGAGCCGGATGCCCAGGCGGTAGATCAGGCGTGCGAGCATCCCCCGCACGCCGGCCTCGTTGCGGAGCCTTGGCTCGAGCACATTGGCGTGGCTCATCGACCGCTTGCGCGTCTGTTGCTCCGGCTCATCGTGGCCGTGGAAACCGGCCCACCAGTGGGCGCCCACCACCGAGCCCCAGATCTCGATGGACCGCTGCCGGCTGAGGGCCCAGAGCCCGTCGATGTCCTCCACCCCGTGCCGGTAGAGCCGCGCAGCCACGCCCCGGTTGATCCCCGTCAGGTCTTTCAGGGAGAGGTGCCCGAGCCGGTGTGGCAGGTCGTCGGTCGCCAGGATGCTCAGGCCGTCGGGTTTTTCCAGTTCGCAGGCGATTTTGGCCAGCAGGCGCGTGGGGGCGATCCCCACAGAGCAGGGCAGCCACCGGCTGTGGTCGGCGGCGATCTGGGCTTTGATCCGCTTGCCCAGATCCACGGCCTTCTCCGCCTCGCGCTGTTTGCCCACCAGCCGCATCGCCCACTCATCGATCGAGTACGCCTTGTGGATCGGGATCCATCGGTCGATGCTCGCCGCGATCCGGTGGTGCAGACGCACATACACATCCGGGCGGGCCTTGATCAGCCGGATCCCGGGGCACATCGCCCGTGCATCGCCCACGCTCGTCCCCGTGCGGACCCCGGCCCGCTTGGCCTCCACGCTGGCGGCAATCACGCAGGTCCGATCCGTCTCCACCGGGATCACGCCGATGGGGTGTCCCCGCAGCTCGGGGCGAAGGTGCTGCTCCGCGGAGGCGAAGAAACTGTTCATATCGAGAAAAAGCCAGTTCATGGGCATGCCGCCGCCTCCTCGCCGCCTGTAGGTTGACTGGGCCGAATACCGAACATAGTATAAACAGATATTCGGTAGGCAAGGGGCGGGGCACGAGATTTTGGGATTATGGGAAGATGGTGAAGAGGAAGAGCAGAGGTCCTGCTCCCCCCTGTTTTCGTAAGAGGCGATTTTTGGAGATGCTGCCAAGTCTGATAAAATCTGTGAAAGAATGCTGAAAAGCCCTCACAAGCTGGTAAGCTGGTCTCGTCAGGGCCCGGAAGGCCCGGTCATACCAGCCCGGTTCTTCATTTGTGGCAAGGGGTTTGCCGCATTCATGCCGGGTCGTTTCAACCTTGTGAGGGAGAAAAGAAGATGAGAATTCATAGTTTAACGATGTTATCTGCGATCGCCGGCAGCGCGGCGTTGGTGTTCGGCACCGGGCAGTCGCAGGCAGATGTGCTGATCGATATCGCGCCGCCTTCAACCAACGGCTCCTCGATTTCGCTCACCCAGGCGAACGCGATCGGGTTCAGCCTCGCCGCGGACTACTTTGATGTGATGATCGAGGCCTCGCTGGTGAGCACGCTTGCCGGCAACTCGGGCACGGCGTACCTGACCACCGCAATCGGCGCCGGCACGACCGCCGCCGATGTCGTGGCGAGCACCAACTTCGACTTCGCCCAGGTGGGCAATGTGTCGGCCGATGTCAGTTTCGTCGGGCTTTTCGACGGCCTGAGCCTCGGGGCGGGCGACTACTTCCTCGTGTTCGGTGCTCCGCTCAGCGGTGATGGCTTCATCAGCCTCAGCTCCAACCCTTATATGCTGGATCCCAACGCCAGTGTCGGTGATATGTTCTTCTCACCCGCGGCCGACCTTGACCCGAACTTCATCCCCGCCTCGACCTTCACGGTCAGCGGGTTGGGCAACCGGTACTTCCGCGTCGAGGGTGTCATCCCCGCACCGGCATCGCTGGGTCTGCTCGGCTTTGGTGCGTTGGCCATGTCGCGCCGCCGCCGCTGATCGACGGTTTTCGCACACACATGCAAACTCAGAGCCGGCCCCCGTGGGCCGGCTTTTCTCGATGGTCGGTTCCTATGCAGAACTCACCGGAGAAGGTCTTGCGGAGCGAGTTTCGTTCTATTTAGAACAAGACTCCCCCAGCGGAGACGATCAGGCGACCGGTTCGTCATCGTCGCCGTCATCGCTGAGATCAAAGGCATAAAGGCCGCCGCCGGTGTTGAACGGATGGTTCACTGCGCCGCAGCCCGGGCAGGTGATGCCGTGGGTGCCGGCGGGGAGTTGTTCGATGCTCCGGCCGCAGCCCGTGCAGACCATATCCGAGAGGCGGGAGGTCATGGTGTTGACCATCGTGACCGCGATGGTGAGGGCGACGCCCACGGCCGGCAGGACGGGCACCGAGAGCATGCCCACGACGCCCAGCACGAGAAGGATCAGTGCCACAAGCATCGCCAGCACACGCAAACGGAGTCTCTGCATCCAAAGCATCCCACGCCTCCTGCTGTAACGGGATCCTCGAAACCACGCCGAAATCGGGGCCGCGACCATACCCGGCGACCCGATCTCACCGGTCCAAGTATAGACGCGTTGGGACCCGACGCCGGCTCAGAACGGCCGGTAAAGATCGATGATCTTCCGCAGCTCGTCGGGGTCTTTGAGATGGTTCACCTGCAGCTCGATCCCGTCCTGGCCGGAGGAGGAAATCCCGATCCGCCCGACGCGGGTCACCCGCTGCAGGAAGGTCTGCTCGATCTGGATATTGCGGATATTGTCATGCACAACTTCGGAAGAAGATTTGGAGAAAAACCCCCGGTGCATGATGGTGCGCTTGGTTGTGATCTCCAGCGAGGCACTGAGCCGATCGACCCACCACCACGCGATCAGCCCCAATCCGCCGATCAGCAACGGAACCCACAGGGCGTAGTACCACGGGGAACGGTCGTTGAGCTGCATCCACACCAGCCCCACGCCCCCGAGCACCGCGGCCAGCAGGGCCAGGGTAAACCGAATTATTCTGGAACGGAACCAGCACCGGCGCACCTTGAGCACCCGGGTTTCGGGTCCGAAATCGGGGGGGTATCCCGCCTTGGCCGCGCGATCAACGGGTTTGGAGTCCTGCGGCTGGGGTTCCGGTTCCGCGGCTAGGTCCCCTTGGGGCACGCGGTTGATGTCCCCGCAGTTGAGGCAGGCGTACTTGGTCCCGGCCAAGCCGTCCTCGACCTCGATCTCCATCTCGCATCGGTCACAGATAAACTGGATCATGTCGATCGCCCCCCGGGTGTGCTCAGGCCACTGGATTGTTCGGAATTCTCCGGCGGCGTTTCATCGTCCGGGCAGAGAGATCACATTCGAGAACAGCTCAATCGTTCAGTCATTCCATTTGCGGGTATCGGGCCCGATGTAGGCCGCCCGCGGGCGGATGAGCCGGTTGTTGGCGTGCTGCTCAATGATGTGGGCACACCAGCCGGTGATCCGCGAGGCGACAAAGATCGGCGTGTACTGGGGGACGGGGATGCCCATGGTGTAGTAGGTCATGCCGCAGGGGAAGTCGACATTGGGATAGATCTTCTTCTCGTCCTCCATGATCTTCTGCACCTGCTCGCCGAGTTCGAAGAGCTTGACGAACTCCTCGCCCCGCGCCTCGGCGGCCTTGCGACCCAAACCGTGGAGAATCGGTGCCCGGTGGTCGCCGTTTTTGTATACCCGGTGGCCGAAGCCCATGAGCTTGCGCTTCTCGGCGAACGCCTTGTGCATCCAGTCGCGGATCGCCTGGGGGTCGTTCTCGGGACCGATGTCGCTGCGGATGTCGGCGAGCATCTCCATGGCCGCCTCGTTGGCCCCGCCGTGGAGTTTGCCCTTGAGCGCGGCGACGGCCCCGGTGACGGCCCCGTGCATGTCGCTGAGGGTGCCGGCGATGACGCGTGCGGCGAAGGTCGAGGCGTTGTAGTCGTGCTCGGCGTACAGCACCAGCGAGACATCCATGACCTTCTCGGCCTCCGCGCTGGGCTTCTCGCCGGTCATCATGTAGAGAAGGTTCGCGGCGTGGTCCAGGTCCTCGGTGGGCTCGACAAAGTCTCGCCCGTCGATGGCGTTCTGCATGTGACCGATGATGGTGGGGATCTTGGCCAGCAGCCGCTTGGATTTGTTCAGGTTGGCATCGGGGGAGTTGTCCTGGCACTGGGGATCGAAGTGGCCCAGCACGGAGACGGCGGTCCGCAGGATGTCCATCGGCACGGCGTTGTGCCTGCCGACGAGTTCTCCGGCCCGGCTCAGGTTCTCCAACATCATCTCGGGCAGCTTCCGCTCGGTCACCAGCTCGGACTTGAAGACCTTGAGTTCCTCGGGCGTCGGCTTCTTGCCCACCAGCAGCAGGTGCGCGACCTCCTCGAAGGAGGCGTTCTCGGCGAGGTCGGCGATCTCGTAGCCGCGATAGATCAGCGCGGACTGTTCGACATTGCAGATCTCGGTTTCGCCGGCGATGACGCCTTCGAGGCCCTTGGCGTGTGTTGGTGCGGTGGTCATGAGAAACTCGTCCCTTCTGGTGCTCGTCGCGGTTTGGCTGGCCGATCGTTGAAAACGGCCCTGACACGCGATTCTAGGCCCCAGACTAGCAATATGACCGCCGTATAGATGGGCTCAGGGTGGAGTCTATCGCTGTCCGTGTCTTCTATTCGCGGGCCGGAACCGGGTACGAAACCGGCGAGCGGTAGCCGTCCTCATCGTACGCCCGGACGCCGAAGAACCAGTTGTCCTTGGAAAGGTCCACCGTGCCCTCGGTCGCGTTGCCCACATCCTGCACCTGATCCCATGAGGAAGAGGTCGTTTCCCGCCAGACGATTTCATACCCCGCGACATCCGGTTCGAGCGAGGGTTCCCAGCGGAGTGTGGTGTCGTTGGTCAGGTCCGCGGCGATAATCCGGGCGTCCCGCGGCGAGGAGGGTGCGTTTGCCAGGTGGACCAGCACGACCGCGTTGAGGCGGGTGACATCGGCGAGGTAGTCTTCATCCACATACTCGGGCAGATCGCCGAACTGCACGCCGTCCTCGATTCGGACATCCTGGAGCTGGTGGTCATAGTTCTCATACAACTCGCAGAATCGGATCGCCGCGTAGCCCAGTTCATTGAACGGCGTGTGGTCCCCGCCCCGCAGGAATCGGTCCGGGCGGAACACCAACCGGGGCTGGACCGCGGTCTTGTGCAGGTCGGCGACCTCGGCGATATAGCGGGCGAGCTGTCGCGAATCCGAGTCCGACTCGGTGCCGTAGAGCCGCAGGCGGCGCGCTGCCGAGCGCACTTCTTCATCGTCCAGATCGAGCATCGAAGCCGGAAGACCCTCGCTGAACACACGGATCTCGTTCCGCCCGTCCTGGTCCGGGAGCACGCCGGTCGGGTCGCCGATGGTATCGTTGTTGAGGACAGCTCGGATGTCCCCGCCCGCGTCCTTGGCGGCCTGGGCGTGCAGCCGCGCGCCGAAGAGGCCCTGCTCCTCGCCGCTGGTCGCCATGAGCACGATGGTTGATTCGATTGGCTCGCCGGCGAGGACGCGGGCCAGTTCCAACAGCGCCGCCACGCCCGAGCCGTCATCGTTGGCGCCCGGGGCGTCGCTGGTGGCATCTAGCGCCCCCGATGCCCGGGAATCCAGGTGCGCCAGCACATAGTACAGGCGGTCGCGTGATGCCGGGTTGCTGCCGGGGATCTCGCAGACGACATTGACCACTTCGACTTCCTCGGTGATCCGCCGGCCGTCGGGCTCGACGGTGTGGGCGTCGAAATAGACCTGCGGGGCCACATCGCCGCTTTTGCCGTGCCCCTCGGTGTTCTTCTCGAACCGGGCCTTCACCCAGCGCCGGGCGGCGCCGATGCCGCGCGTATCGGATTCGGTCTCCGAGAGGGTGTGCCGGGTCCCAAAGGATGCGAGCCGATCGATCGATTCTCGGATCCGCTCGGGATCGACGCTTTGCATCACGCGGTCAGGTATCTCCATCTGTGTCCTTTCGATTAGTCGTGCACCCTGCGGCCGCATACCGAGCGATTGTGCCCGCTCGACGCCGGCCTCGCGGTCCAGCCCCTCGCCCTCGATCAGGTACAGCCCGTACACCATGGCCGCCCGCGATCCGGTCGCGCAGTGGGCCAGCACGGGGCCCTGGGTCGATTCGAGCATCTGCTGGAACTGCTCGGCCAGGGGTTCACCGAAGGTGCCCGCATCGGTCGGTATGCGCACATAGTGCATGCCCAGATCGCGGACGACCTGTTCCTCATCAAATCCAACCTCAGCCATCTCCGCGTCCGTCCGCATGTTGACCACCACGCGTCCGCCCGCCTCGGCGAAGGCGTGGAGTTCTTCGGGCGTGGGCTGGGGCGAGAAGACCATGCGACCCTCGCGTGGCATATCCCGGCTGAACTTATCCCAGCCGGAGTGCTCGTTGGCCTCGTGGGAGGTCTGCGTATCGCGGTCGGGCCGCTGGCCGTTGGTGGTGGTGCATCCGCCGATGCCTATGAGTGTGCCCAGGCAGATCCCGGTGCACAGGCGGACGAGTGTGGGATTACAGAGAGATGGTTGGTTCGGGTTCATGGCCCGATTGTACAGGATCCCGGTCCGAGAAGCGCGTATATATTGACTATCATCCCCCATGCCCAGTCAACCGCACCCCGGAACCGTGCTCCGAGCACTGATGGATGAGTCTGTTGTCGCCGCGCCGGGCGCATTCAACGCGCTGGTGGCCAGGGCCGTCGCCCGGGCCGGTTTTAAGGCCGCGTATGTCTCCGGCGGGGCCACCTCGGTGGCGGCGGGCGTCCCCGATGTCGGGTTGCTGACGCTGGACCACTTCGCCCGCGTCGTCCGCGAGGTCGTCACCGGCTCCGGGCTTCCGGTCATCGCAGACGCCGACACCGGCTTCGGCGAGGAGGAGATGGTCCGCCGCACCGTGCTTGAGTACAACCACGCCGGGGCCGCCGGGCTGCACCTCGAGGATCAGGTGTTCCCCAAGCGCTGCGGGCACCTCGACGGCAAGACGCTCATCCCGCTTCAGCAGGCCGTCTCCAAAATCCAGTGGGCCGTCAAGGCTTCCCAGGACGCCAGCGACGGCGCGTTCATCATTTGCGCCCGCACCGACGCCAAGGGCGTCGAGGGCTTCGACGCCGCCGTCGATCGGTCCAAGGCCTATGTCCACGCCGGGGCCAGCATGATCTTCCCCGAGGGCCTCGCCAGCGAGCAGGAGTTCGCCGACTTCGCCAAGGCGATGGACGAACTCGGCGGCGACCGCCCGTACCTGCTGGCCAACATGACCGAGTTCGGCAAGACCCCGATGCTCACCCTCGACCAGTTCGGCGACATGGGCTACAGCATCGTCATCTACCCGGTGAGCACGCTCCGCATCGCGATGGGCGCTGTGACCCGGGCCCTGGCTGAACTCAAGGACACCGGCACGCTCGAAGGCCAACTCGCCAACATGCAATCCCGCAAGGACCTCTACGGCCTCGTCGGCTACACGCCGGGCACGCCGTGGGAGATGTGAGGGATACACAGACCGTGAACAATGGAGTCTTTGCATCGCGCCAGGACCCCCTCCGACCTTTGGCTGCGCCAAAGCCCACCTCCCCCGCGGGGCGGGGAAGGCAAGAAGAGCGAGCCGGGCTTATTCGTACCCGTCCCGCGTCTGGATCTCAAAGTCATGGATCGACGCAATGTCCTCGCTCGACTTCTCGCCAAGGTTCTCGAACCGCTCGACGATCGGCGTCGGATTCTCGAACGCCAGCTTGCCCAGCAGGTTGAACTTGTAGACGAGGATGTCCTTGAGGTCCGCCTCGGTGTTGCGGGCGTGGCCGGCGGGGTACATCACCATGCCCGAGTCGAACTCGGTGCCGTCGGTGTCCTCGATAATCAGCGAAGTGGGGATCCCGTCGGGATACCGCTTGTCGTATTCCGCACCGCCGTGGAAGAACTCGATCTTCTCCATCAGCGAGCGGGTGCGCTGGTTGATGATGGCGTCGGGGCTGTAGTCGTAGGGCTCGAGCATCAGCTCCTTCCAGCCGGCCTTGCGGGCCGAGAGCGCCTTGCGGAGCAGCGTGGCGACGATGTAGACCATCGAGTGGTCCGCGCTCTGGCGCGTCGTGGGGTTGCGCTTGGCCGGGTCGCCGATGATGCCGAAGGCTGGCTCATAGGCAGTGATCTTGATGGACTTGATCTTGGAGCCGGTCTCATCATCAAGAAGATGCGGGGCCTTGTTGAGCAGGTCGATCAGGGCCTGCAGCGCGCCCGCGCTCTGGTGCTCGTAGAGCCCGAGCTTGAAGTGCATGCCCATGACGGCGAAGTCGTCGCCGGCCCGACCCAGCACGAGATCGAACGGCGACGCGTCCTTCTTCTCGGTGTTGGCGCTGGTGGCGTTGACGGCCTTGAACATCTGGCCCGGGCCCTCGAAGATGCGGAAGATCGACTCGGGGTTGCGGAAGATGTCGCGTGGACCAAGGAACCCGCTCATCGAGCGGCGCACGGCCATGATGGCGACCTCGGTGCTTATGCCCGCGCTGGCGCCCTTGGAGTCGCTCAGCTGCTTGCCCGCGCGGATGGCCCGGAACGGGATGTAGTGGGCCACGACCATGCCGATGGCCGACTCGATCTGCTCGGGCTTGGCGCCGAGCATCGCACCGAACACAGCCGCCGAGCCGATGGCCCCGTGGACGACATGATCGACCTTGTAAGTCTTGAGCGAGAACACCTCGGCCAATCGCCCGCGGATCTCGTCGAGGCAGACCATGGCCTTGAGGGCGTACGCGCCATCACGCCCGGTGAGCTGTGCGCCCGCGATGCACACGCCGTAGAAATCGTTGTGCCCGAACTCGCCGGCGGTGTGGCCCAGCGCCGGGTTGTAGCCAAAGTTGGTGCCGTTGGAGTCCCACTCCCGCACGGCCGAGCCGTTGGCCAGGATCGCCTTCTCGGGCTGGACCTGGACATTGGAGCCGAACACGGTCGCGCCCCGCTTGGTGGCCTTGCCCAGGCGGTGGGTCGCATCGGTGACCGGGTACTGCAGCGCCTCGTCACGCAGAACGGTGGGGGCATTGGTCTTGAGAGCCAAGGCCGAGAGCCCGCATATCACCGCATCGGTAAAGAACATATTGGTCTTTTCGAGCACGCTCGCGTCCGGCTCGCCACGCTTGGCCGGGTCGTCGGAGAGGAAATCGATGGCGTACTGGGCGATCCCCAGCGCCTGGTTGGTGTCGGCGGGCAGCTTTACATGGGTTTCGGCGGCGGTCGTGGGCATATGGGGTTTCCTTGCTCGGATCAACGAAAACTCGGCAGACAGGAGATAATCATAGACCCCCGCCCCCCCGATCGGTTGGCGTCTGCGAGCCCCTCAGCCCACGCCGGCGTTGCCCGTGTAAACGAAATAGCCCAGACCCGTGAAGAACACCCAAAGCCCGTAGATCGCGTGCTCGAATCCCGCCCCCAGTGCCGAATCGCTACGGCGGTAGGTCCAAGCGAACAGGATCCCCGCCGGGACGGTCATGACCACCGCGATCCAGTTCCACATCACGATGTGCAGCCAGGCGAAGGCGATCACATTGAGCACGAACGCCGTCGCTCCATCGCCGATGATCGCCCGGTAGCGGTGAAAAAAGAACGCCCGGTGCGTGATCTCCTGGGGGTACGCGCTCAGCCAGGGGTAGAACAAGCAGATCGCCAGCATGAGCCCGGGGTTTTCGCGGGGAAGCCGCAGAAAGCTATCTTCGGGCATCACTGCGGTGAAGCGAGAGACCAGCCAAGCCGCCAGAAGCACCAGCGGGCCCAGCACGGCGAAAACAAGCGCGATGCGGCGCAGCTCATGCCGGAAGCCCTTCCAGTTCCACAGCTTGCGGCTCTCGAATGTCGGATCCAGCCGCAGGAAAAGAAACATGCTCACAAAGGTCAGCAGCAGCAGCGGGAACAGGATCATGCCTCCCGGGATGCCCATCTCGAAGGTGCGGTTCATGATCCCAACACGGCGCAGCACCGCGTCGCCCATCTGCGGCTGCATCAGCCCCGCAACCAGAGGCGGCACAAGCACATAGAGGAACGCGAACTCGCACCAGA
>JBBDKK010000214.1:0-10597 GCA_040879395.1 Phycisphaerales bacterium | reverse complement strand
GCGTACACATACCCGCCCTGGACCGAGGTCCGGAAGTTGCCCGTGCTCAGGACGCCGTCGTCGATGATCGCGTCGAGCATCTGGGCGTCGGCGATCGAGGGGGCGGGCGAATCGGGGGCGGTGCGGATCGCGATGCAGATCGCCGGCTGGTCCTTGAAATGGTCGTAGTCGTAGCGACCGCCCAGGGGGGTCGGGGCGGCGAAGGGGTTTGCCGATGAGAACTGAGACCGCATCTCGGGGGGCATCTGGCCGGTCGGGGCTTCCGGGGGCCAATAGCCGTGGGTTGCGCGGTAGGCGCGGAAAGTGGCGGCGATCTCCTTGAGATCGTCGGCGGCCCGCTGGGCCCGGGCCTGAGGATCATCGCCCGCGCTGGCCAGGCGTGGCACCACCACGACGGCGATCAGCGCGACGATCACCATGACGATGCCGGTTTCCATCAGCGTGAAGGCGGGCTTTGAGGTCTGCATAACGGGGGCTCCTGTACCGGCCCTCTTTCGGCACTTGCCATCCGCGGCTGAACCGGGATCAGTGATGAATCCGCTTTCACACGCTGCGGCACCGGAAAAACCGGCCCTCCCGCGGCCGCAGGTGGAATACGATCATTCGTGCCCACCTCGATCACCCAACTCCTCGAGCCCGATCTTCGCAAGATGATCGACGATCACGCGTACCGCGAGATCCGCGACGCCCTGAGCGTGCTCGAACCGGCCGACATCGCCGACATCATCGAGACCCTCCCGTCCGAGGACGCCGTTGTCGCCTTCCGCGTGCTGCCCCGCGAGCGATCGGCGGCCTGCTTCGCCGAACTCGACCAGTCCACCCAGGAATCCCTGCTCGAAGAACTCGGCACGGAGCGGTCCGTGCGCCTGGTCGAGTCCATGGACCCCGACGACCGGGCCGCCCTGCTCGACGAGTTGCCCATCGAGATCGCCACCCGCCTGATCGAGAAGTTCTCGCCGGTCAACCGGAAGGTGACCCAGGCGATCCTCGGCTACGCGCCCGAGTCCGTTGGCCGCCTGATGACCCCCCACTATGTCCGCCTGCGCAAGGACTGGACCGTCTCGCGGGCACTCTCGCAGATCCGCCGGTTCGGGCGGGACGCGGAAACGGTGAACTGGGTCTTCGTGATCGACCGCGAAAACAAGCTGATCGACGACATCCGCATCCGCGACATCCTGCTGGCGGACCTGGACACGCCGATCAGCGAGCTGATGGACGACGAGTTCATCGCCCTCTACGCCGCCGACGACCGCGAAGAGGCGGTGCGTGTGATGAACCGCTACGACCGCACGGCCCTGCCTGTGGTGGACTCGCTGGGCCTGCTTGTGGGCATCGTCACCGTGGACGATGTCGCCGATGTCGCCGAGGAAGAGTTCACCGAGGATGTCCAGAAGCTCGGCGGTATGGAAGCCCTCGATACGCCCTACATGGCCACATCGGTCAAGAACATGTTCCGCAAGCGCGGCGTGTGGCTGGCCGGGCTGTTCCTGATGCAGGTCTTCACCATCTCCATCATGGGCTTCTTCGACGCGCAGCTCGACAAGGCGGTCGTCCTGGCCCTGTTCGTACCGATGATCATCGCGTCCGGCGGCAACACCGGCACGCAGGCCGCGAGCCTGCTCGTGCGGGCCATCGCAGTCGAGGAGGTGACGATCAAGCTGTGGTGGAAGGTGATGCGCAAAGAAATCTTCACGGGCCTGGCGCTGGGCGTGCTGCTGGGGATCATCGGCACCGGAGTCGTCTGGATCCTCTCGGCCACGCCCATGGTCGACACCCCCCACCTGTGGCCCCTGGCCGCGGTCGTGGGGATCGCCGTCTTCACCATCGTCATCTGGGGCAGTCTGATCGGCTCGATGTTCCCCCTGATCCTCCATCGCCTGGGCATGGACCCGGCCGCTTCGTCGGCTCCGCTGGTGGCCACGCTGATGGATGTCTCGGGGCTGACCATCTACTTCGGCATCGCCATGCTCATGCTGCGCGGGACGATCCTCTGAGCATCCGCTACCCTTGATGCATGGACCCGATTTCCCGCCGTCATTTTTTAACCCGTTCCACCGCCGTCGCCCTGGGCTTCTCGGGCCTGTCGGCCTCGCTGGCCCGCGGCTCGACGGCTTCGCTGCTGCGCCTGCTCGATGAGCCCGACGGAAAGCCGGGAGCGGAATTCACCCGCGGCTACGGGCCGCTGGTCAGGGACCCCGAGGGGATCATCGACCTGCCCGAGGGCTTCACCTACCGCCTGTTCTCATCCACCGGCGAGCGGATGACTGACGGCCTCAGCGTCCCGGGCATGCACGATGCGATGGGCGCGTTCCCCTACATCAAACCCGACGGCTCCACCGATCCCGACCGCACGGTCCTGATCCGCAACCACGAGATCGAGGACGCCCACCGGACGACCGGGCCGTTCAAGCACCCCGACGACCTCTTGGGCTTCGATCACCGCAAGTTCTTCGATCCGGGGCGCGGCAAGCCGTCGCGGGGCGGGACCACCACCATGGTCTACAACAGCAAGGAAGACAAGCTTGAATCGCATTGGCTCTCGCTGGCCGGCACCGAACGCAACTGCGCTGGCGGCATCACGCCCCGTAGCACCTGGCTCACCTGCGAGGAGACCGCCAGCGTCAAGGGTGAACGCTTCGAGCAGGACCACGGCTGGGTCTTCGAGGTCCCCGCGACGACCACCCCCGCGCTGGCCGACCCGCGCCCCATCAAAGCGATGGGGCGTTTCATGCACGAGGCCTGCTGCATCGATCCGCGCACCGGCATCGTCTATCAGACCGAGGACCGCCACGACGGGCTGATATATAGATATGTGCCCACGGATACAGTGAATCTGCACGCCGGCGGGCGCCTCGAGGCCCTGCGGATCGTCCACACCCCCAGCATGGACACCCGCAACTGGGACGGGCGGACCGTCAAGCCCGGCGAACCGATGGCCGTGCGCTGGGTGCCGATGGACGATGTGGAGTCGCCCAAGGACGATCTGCGCTACCGCGGTTTCAACGCCGGGGCCGCCCGCTTCGCCCGCGGCGAGGGCATGTGGTGGGGCGAGAACGGCGTCTACTTCGCCGCCACCACCGGCGGCAAGGGCTACCACGGGCAGCTCTGGCGAATTCTCCCCGGAATCGACGGCGAGGATGATCAGCTCGAACTCTTCATCGAGCCCAACGACCCGAGCGTGCTGCACCGGGCCGACAACATCTGCTTCGCGCCATGGGGCGACCTGATCGTGTGCGAGGACGAGAACGAGCCGTGCCGCATGATCGGCGTGACCATGCAGGGCGAGCTGTATGTGATCGGGCGCAACAGCCTCAACAACGCCGAGTTCGCCGGGGCGACCTTCAGCGGTGATGGCTCGACTTTGTTTGTCAACATCCAGACGCCCGGCTACACGCTGACGATCACCGGGCCGTGGAACTCGCTGCCTGCACACAATGCGGAGTGACCCGGTCCATTATCCCGGCAATCACGGTGCAGACAAGAACCACGACGGCGTGCGCCATGCAGACTGCTCATCGGCGGCGGCGAATGGTGGTGAGGCCGCCCAGCGCGATAAAAGTCAGCGTCGAGGGGGCTGGGACGGTCGCAGCGATGAGGCTATTTCCGGCGCCGCTGATGGTGCCGAGATACTCGCTGCTTCCATCCGCGATGTCAAAGCGGAACATCTCGCCTTCCTTGGCAATCGAAAAGATCGAGTTGCCCTGCTGGAATAAAGAGACAACGCCGTAGCCAACATTAAATGACTCAAGCGTCATCCCCGTGGTGATGTCCTGTCGGAGTATGCGCTCGCCGCCGTAGTCGGCCGAGAGAACTGTTCCGTCGCTCAACTGGTGATGATCGAAGTACAAACCCGTGGCAAGCTCGACATCCGGGCCGGCGGTGTATTCGTTCGTGTCAAGGTTCAATGTGGCGGCGAACTGACGCGGCGAATCTGTTGGTGTTTGCGTATTGATGGTGAAGAACAGATCATCGTTGCTGAGCTGCGCCAATCCCATGGTGTAGTTGATGCTCGGTTGCGGGATGTGGTCGCGCACATCGAAGATTACTGTCTCCTGCTGCGTCATGAGGTCGTGCTCGATGAGGATGCCGTTGAGATTGGCATAGACCATGTTTCCACCCCCAAAGACCATTTCATTGAATCCGAAGGTACGCTGCTGAATCATTGATATCTGCGTGGTCGCAAGGCTGTTCCCATCAACCTCAAAGATCTCACCGGTGGCATTGGCCACGATAAAATCTTGAAGCCCGATGCCGCCGATCGCGGGCGACGCAGCGATACCCGCGGCGCAGGCCGCGACGATCATCATTCTCGAATGCATGTGATACCTTTCTCTCTTTTCTCTTTTTCTCTTTTTCTTGGCCGGCCCCCGCCGGCTGTCTCTCTCGCCGGACTATACCCCAACGCGAGAGAGCGGTTCCCTCGCGTTGGTGGATTGACTCAGAATAAAGAGCGTGCGGCTTATTCCGGCAGCTTGTCCAGCTCCGCCCGCACACGCTCCACAAGCCGCCCGACCGTCTCGTCGCCGAAGTCAAACGGCAAACCTGCGGCGGCGAACAGCTCGGGCAGGGGGACGCTGCCGCCTAGCGAGAGCGATTTGCGGTAGGCCGCCAGCGCGGCCTCCTCGCCCTCTTCGAGACTCTTGAGCCAGATGCCCAGAGCCCCGAGCTGGGCGATGCCGTACTCGACATAGTAAAACGGCGAGCCGTAGAGATGGCTCTGGCGCTGCCAGATGTGCTTGCGGTCTTCTTCGAGGCCGGCCCAGTCCACGAAGTGGCCCTGGTGCCCGAAGCGTTCCTCGATCTTCAGCCACGCCGCGGTGCGTTCATCGCGGGAGTGGCCGGGGTGCTTGTAGACCCAGTGCTGGAAGGCGTCGATGGTCGCGATCCAGGGCAGCAGGCCCACCGAGCCCTCAAGCTGCTTGCGCCGGGCGCGGTTGGCGTCCTCCTCGCTGGGGTAGAACGCATCCCAGTAGGGCATCGTCAGCAGTTCCATGCTCATCGAGGCCACCTCGGCGTACTCGATCGGCGAGCTGCGGTACCAGACCAGCGGCTCGCCGCGGCAGAACATCGAATGAAACGCGTGGCCCGCCTCGTGCACCATCGTCTCCACATCCCGGTGCTGGCCCGCGGCGTTCATGAAGATGAACGGCAGGCGGGAGCGGTCGCGGAAGTACAGATACCCGCCGGGTGCCTTGCCCTTGCGGGAATCCAGGTCAAGCATCGCCCCGTTGGCCGTGCCCTGCGTGTTGGATCCGTCGCCCATCGAGGCGAACATCTCGCTCAGCTCCGGGCTGAGCTTGTCGAAGGCCTTCTGCGAACGGGCGACCAGATCCGCGCCGCCCTCGAAGGGATTGAGCGCATCGCGGTTCTTGGGATCCACCGCAAGGTCCCACGGGCAGAGTTTTTCCAGCCCCAACTGCTCCTTGCGGCTGGCATCAAGCTCGGCCACGAAGGGCATCACATGCTTCTCGATCGCATCGTGGAACGCGAAGCAGGTCTGCGGCGTGTAATCGAAGCGGTGCTTGGCCTTGAAGGCGTATTCCACAAAGTCGCCGAGCCCCGCGTTCCTGGCCACGGTGTCACGCTTGGCGACCATCTCGTCGTAGATGGCGTTGAGCCGCTCCTTGTCCTGCAGCCGGCGAGAGGAAACGAGCCGCCAGGCCTCCTCGCGCACCGAGCGATCGGCGGACTCGCCGAACTTGCCCATCATCGGCAGCGTCTTCTCTTCGCCCTTGTACTCCACGGTCATCTTGCCGCAGATCTTGTCGTACTCCTGATCGAGCTGCGCCAGCTGGGTCTCGATGGCGACATTCTCCGGGCGGAAAAGCTCGACATCCGCCGCGGTATCGCGGTACAGCACCGCGTAGCGCCCCTCGGTGAGCCCGTGCTTCTCGCACAGCGTCTTCATCTTCTTGTCGAGTTCGAAGCTCACCGGCTTGACCTTGGGCACCACGGTCGTGATGAAGGAGGTGTAGGCGTCCTGCTTGGCATCGTTCTCGGTGTCGCAGGTCATGTCGATGTAGGTGTTGGCCCCGGACTCGCCGATGGCGGCTTCGAGTTCCGAACGGTCCAGGATCCACTGTTCCAGTTCCTGCCGGGTGGAGACCTCGCGCTCAAGCAGGGCGGTCAGCAGCGGCTCGATGTTCTCCCACCGGGTCGCGTCGAGCACCTCGGGGACGAAATCGGTGGTGGGTGCGGTTGTCATGCGTTCTCTCCCTGTTGCGTCGTGGTCACCAAAGTGAAGTGACCGTCTGAAACCAAAACCGTTGTTCGGTGTATCTGAATAGATCCTACGCCCGGCGGGGGGCACCTTTCCGCCTGTCACTTCCCGGCACGCGAGCGTGATTCCTGCCGGACAAGATCCGCTGCCATTGACAGGGCCTGCCCCTTGTCCTTCACCCGGCCCTCGAGCTGGGCATCGTACACATCGTCGAGAATCCCCTTGAACCGCGGGCCCGGCTCGAGGCCCTGCTCGATGAGGTCGCCGCCGCTGATCAGCGGCTCGGGGTTGATCCCGCCGTGCTTCTCGGCCAGCTCCATCACCTCCTCGATGATGGTCGCCGCGCGGTCGCTCTTGGACTTGCCGCAGATCGCCCCGTAGACCAGCAGCGCCATATCCGCGTGCTCGCGCCCGGCCAGCCGCTTCTTGGCCGCCACGCTCAGCGAGCCCCAGTCGCCGTGGTAGCAGCGCATGATCTCCAGGATGGTCCGCATCGCGTCGCGGTCCGCGTTGGAGAGGTCCAGGCACTTGCGGTAGTGGTTGCAGATCGGCCCCGGCGCATCCATGAACCCGTGCCCGCGCCCAAGGGCCAGGGCTACCAGGGCCGCGGGATAGGGCACGCGGGTGTCGAGCAGGTTCATGATGGTGTTGTCGAAGGCGGCGGAATCGGCGAAGATCGCGTCGTCTAGCCCCAGCTCGTCGATCAGCTCGCAGGCACGCTCGCGGGAGGGATGCGTAAGCATCCGCTTGATTTCCTCGCCGATGCGCTCGATCGAGACCCCCGCCAGCTCCAGCGCGTGGTCCTTGATCGCGTCCTTGGTCCGCTGCTCGATCGTCAGCTCGTAGCGGGCGGCGAACCGCACCGCGCGTAGGGCCCGAAGGTGGTCCTCGCGGAGCCGATCGGCCGGGTCGCCCACCGCCCGCAGGACGCGGTCGCGGATATCGGCCAGGCCGCAGACATAATCGATCACCTCGTTGGGCTCTTCGCTCAGCGGGTCCATGAATAGGGCGTTGATCGTGAAATCCCGGCGCCGGGCGTCCTCGCGCGGCGAGGAGAACTCGATGGTGTCCGGGCGGCGGGTGTCGCTGTAGACCCCGTCGCTGCGGAAGCTGGCCACCTCGATCGCGGGCCCGAAATCCCGCACAAGCATCACACCGAAGGCCGCCCCCACCGAGGCGGTTTTCTTGAAATACTCGGCGATCTGCTCCGGACGGGCGTCGGTGGCCACATCGTAATCCTTGGGCTCCTCGCCCAGCAGGATGTCGCGCACGCACCCGCCGGCGAGGTAGGCGGTGTGCCCGTGCCCCCGCAGCGTCTGGAGGATGCGCACCGCCGCGTCGTGTTCCGGGCGGGGTGGCTGGGGCTGGTCTGGCTGGGGGCGGGGGATGCTCATCCGATCTGCTCCTCCCGCAAGTCGCGGCTCATCAGCATCGCGATCGCATCCACGGGGTCCAGGTGCTCAAAGAGCACCGCGAACACGGCGTCGGTGATGGGCATATCCACCCGGTACTTCTTGGCAAGGTCCACCACCGATTCGGTGGTCGCCACGCCTTCTACGACGCTCATGGTGCTGCGAAGGTATTCATCGAGCTTGGCGCCCTTGCCCAGGGCCTCGCCGCAGGACCGGTTGCGCCCCTCGGGGCTGAAACAGGTGGTCGCCAAGTCCCCCACCCCGGCGATGCCGAAGAAGGTCGTGGTCTCGGCCCCCATCGCGCTGCCCAGGCGGCCGATCTCCGCCAGCCCCCGCGCAAGAAGTGCGCTCTTGGCGTTGAACCCCGCCCCCAACCCATCGATGATCCCCGCGGCGATGGCGATGACATTTTTGGTCGCCCCCGCCAGCTCCACCCCCAACAGGTCCGGGTTGGTATAAATCCGCAGCCAGCTGGTGGAGAACAACTCCTGGATCTGCTCGGCGAAGCCCGGATGGTCCGAGGCCGCCGCCATTGTCGCCGGCAGGCACTGGGCCAGCTCCGAAGCGATCGCCGGGCCCGACATACACCCCAGCGGGCGGGGCTTTGCGTCCGGGTCGTCGCCGAGCACATCGGCGATGATCTGCGTGGGCCGCAGGAGCGTGCCGTTTTCGATCCCCTTGGCCACGGAAACCACCGCCGCCCCGGCCGGGACATGGGGACGGAGGCGCTCGAAGACCGAACGGATGAACTGGACGGGGATGGCGCAGACGATGATTTCCGCCCCGGCCAGGGCATCGGCGTCCGATAACCCGATGCGGACGCTGTCTGTCAGCGTGAAGCCGGGCAGCCGGTCACTGCGGCGGGTCTGGGCCACCCGCCCGTTCTCATCCTCATCATGGCCCCACATGGTGACCCTGGCTCGGGGTGCATCGCCCGCGCCCTGTGGATCGGGGATCGACAGCGCGGCGGCGCACACAAGCCCCATCTGGCCCACCCCCAGCACCGTCACCCGTGGGATCTCGCTTTTCCGGTCGTTGGTCTGGTCGTTCCTGGCCATCAAACACTCCGTCCTGCGGAAACAACCGGATTGCCGGGGTCCCGCGTGGTGAACCGTGTCCCGGCCGCGTGCGTAGAGCAGAGGCGGCCCGGCATCCCCGACAGGAGACTATAGAGGATACCGCCCCGCCAATTCCCGATGCCGGGTTCCTACAGTTGCCCGGCAACCGCCCCAAAGCCCTCGCAAGGGCCCCAGAAGCAGTACCGAGCCCTGTTGCGGGCCCCTCCCCGACACCACGGACCCCAGCCAACACCGCCCGAGATTGACCCTCACGATTTCATCCGGCACCCTGCGCCCGTCATCGAACCCCGTAAAGCGAGCACGGCCTCCATGAGTGACATGCCTCACTACATCCACGAAAGCAAGGACACCCACGACCACGACCACCGCCATGCCGCGGGCACAGTGGAGTGCTGTTCGCACCACGCCCTCAACAACGACCGCTGGATCCTCCTCTATCTTCTGGGGGGGATCCTGGCCATCGTCTCCTGGATGGCCCACATCAGCGGGGCCACCAACGAACTCGTCGCCACGCTCCCGGCGGTGCTCGCCGCCCTGCTTCTGGGGGCCAAGCTTTTCTATGCCGCCGGGCTCGAGGTCCTCAACCGCCGCGTCTCCTCATCGTCGCTGGCGGCCCTGGCCATCCTGGCGTCCATGGCCGTGGGCCAGTACGGCACCGCTGCCTTCCTCGCCTTCATCCTGCTGGTGGCGGATCTGATCGTCTCGCGGACCGCCGACGGCGCCAAGCGGGCCATCGAGCAGCTCGTCTCCCTAACACCCGACATCGCACGCGTAGTGATCGACGGCGTTGAAAAAATCGTCCCCGTCGGCGAGGTCCGCGTCGGACAGGCCGTCCGCATCCGCCCCGGCGAGAACCTTCCGGTCGACGGTCGCGTGACCAGCGGCGAATCCACGATCAACCAGGCCTCGCTCACCGGCGAGGCCATGCCCGTCGAGGTCCAGCGCGGCAGCGATGTCTACGCTGGCACCAGCAACCTCACCGGCGCCATCGACATCGAGGTCACCCAGGTCGGCGAGGAGACCACCATCGGCAAAGTCTCCAACCTCATCCGCGAGGCCGAATCCACCAAGACCCAGCGGCAGCTCCTCATCGAGCAGGTCGCCCGCTTCTATGTCCCCGTCGCCCTCTCGGTGGCCCTGGTCGTCTTCTTCCTCGTCTCCAAGAGCGACATCGAATCCGTCAAGGAGACGGCCGCGCTTCGCGCGGTCACCGTGCTGGTCGTCACCTGCCCCACGGCCCTGCTGCTCTCATCCCCCTCGGCCATGGTCGCCGCCTTCGCCGCCGCCGCCCGTTTGGGCGTGATGATCAAACGCACCGAATACCTCGAATCGTCGGCCAACATCGACGCCGTCGTCATGGACAAGACCGGCACCCTGACCACGGGCCGCTTCGAGGTTTCCCGCCTGGCACCCGTCGAGGGCGTGGACGGGGCCGCGCTGCTCAAGGCCGCGGCCTACGCCGAGGCTAGCAGCAACCACCCCCTTGGGCTCTCGATCCTCCGCACCGCCGAGCAGGCCCGCATCACCGTGGATTCCCAGGGCCAGTTCGAGGAGATCCACGGCGCGGGCGTCAACGCCATCACCTCGCTGGGCCGGATCTCGGCGGGTCGTGGGTCGTGGATCCGCCAGCTCATGCCCGCGGCCGGCGACGACATTTCCAAGGTCGAGCAGCGGATCGAGGGCATGTCGGGCGTGCATGTCATCCAGGACGGCCGCTACCTGGGCGCGGTGGGGCTTGAGGACAAGATCCGCCCCAACTCCAAGGCCGTGGTCGACCGCCTGCGTGAACTCAGCGTCCGCATGATCGCCATCTTCACCGGCGACCGGCTGAGCGTGGGCAAGCGCGTGGGCGCGGTCACCGGCGTGGACGCCGTCGAGGCCGAGTG
>JBBDKK010000213.1:0-10631 GCA_040879395.1 Phycisphaerales bacterium | reverse complement strand
AGTCATCGCACGCGGTGGCCTTCGCCGTGCCAATGGCCGCGGAGATGGGCCGGGATCAGAACCTCGTGATCAACCTCTCAGGGCGGGGCGACAAGGATGTTGAAGAGGTCGCCCGCCTGCTGGGCGATCGGCTGGCCTGACCGGTGTCGTTCGAATGGATCTTCAATGACTGAACTCAGTGGGCCCGTCGCGGACGCCCCACCAGCGAAAAGAACGGCCGCGTGACGGCACCGAACCGGCGTGCGGTCCATGTCCCCACGCCCAAACCCGTGTGGAACCGCAGCTTGAGGCGCAGCCGGCGAAGGGTGGGGTCGTCAGGCTCGACGCGCGAGGCCTGACGCACCCAGTACCGGGCGCGGATCCACTGCCGCTGACGCAGATAGGCCAGGGCCAGGTTGTGCATCGCCGGGATGAACCGCGGCTGATACTCCAGTGCCCGCTTGGCGCTGGAGATCCCGTCCTCCATCCGCCCGGCCTCGAGCATCGCCACGCTCAGGCCATGATGGGCCCGGTGGTTGCTCGGCTGCAGCTCGATCATCGCGCTGTAGACCTTGATCGCCTCGTGCGTCATCTCCGCGTCCAGCAGGAGCCGCCCGAGTTCTTCGAGATCATCGCCGCGATCGGCGGCCCGCGAGGCGTGCTCGGTGCCGGCATCGCTGGTTTCCATCGCGTTGATGATCAGCCGCTGCTCGAAGGCGAGCAGGTCGCGGATGCGGGGTCGGTCTTCCTCGCGGCTGCGCATGAAGAGCACGCGGGCCAGACGACGCCGGACAGCTGGGTACGACTTGTCCAGGCGGAGCACGACATCGTAATGAACGAGCGCATCGGCGACGCGTCCCTCGATCTCGGCCAGTTCGCCCAGAAGAAAGTGCGCATCGGGCTGGTCGGATTCGAGTTCCAGGACTCGCCGGAACTTCTCGCCGGCTTCCGTGTGCCGGTGCATATCAAGCAGCAGTTCGCCCAGATCCAGCAGGGTGTCGATGTCCCCCGGGTCCACGCGGAGTTCACGCAGGTAGAGCTGCCGGGCCCGTTCCATCCGCCCGGATATGGCGTACGCCTTGGCCAGACGCGCCTGCACACGGGGAAGCTCGGGATCCAGGCGTGCGGCCTCACGCAGGCACCACACGGCTCGTTCGTTGTTGCCCGTTGCGAGCAGCGAGTCCGCCATCACCGCGTAGAGTTCACCGTGCTCGGGATCGATCTGCTGGGCGAGGTAGAAGGCCTCTTCGACATCGTCGTGCCGACCCATGTCTACCAGCGCTTCCATGCGGTGCACGAAGACCGTGACATTCATCGGCTCCAGCCGACCGGCCAGATCGAACCAAGGCAACGCATCCTCGGGCTTGAGCGCCCGGACAAGATTCAGCCCCACCAGCAACGCCGAGTTGGCGTCCGGCTGGTCGTGCTCGTCCTGGAGCTTGAAGCAACTTGAGAAAGCTTCCGCCGCCGCCGCGTTGCGGCCCGCGGCTTCCAGCGTCAGGCCCAGGTTGAAATACCATTCGGCCTGATAGGGATTGAGCGACAGCGCCTGGCGGAGTTCGGTCTCCGCATCGTCCCATCGCCCGGCATCATAATGCTCGTGGGCGCGTTCGACATGGTGCTCGGCATCAACCCAGTCGTTCATGGTGCATCCCGTTCAACGGGGATCCTCCCCGCGCTTCCCTGTAACAGGACTCAATCCTAACAGGTTTGAGCCGACGCTTCAATCCAAGGCCCTAGACTCTTTCCATCATTCATCGGCAAATCGCCGATAATCGACCGAGAATCCGTCCCAGTGCATCTGAACACATGATATGACCCCGCAGAGCCATACATTTCGGACCGCCCGATATTCTGCACATGCCACCCTCTCGCTGGTGCTGCTGGCAGGTTGTGCCGGCGCGGGGGACAAGGACATCCGCCACGGGTCCCCCGGCCCGGTCCCGGAACAGGGGGAGCGGATCGTCCTGCACAAAGAAACTGAACCCCCCAACGGTCCCGCCCTGGTCATTCTCCAGCCAGCATCCTCAGAGGCCGAGCCGCAATCCGGCCACGATCAACCCCTTATACAAGGGGGGGTCGAGGCCGAGCCACACCTTCCGGCCGCATCACCCGCTTCCCAGCTTGTCCAGACGCAGCTCAACGAGATCCAGACCCTTTACCGACGCCTGCACATCGAACTCGACGATGCCGGCCGATCGAAGCTGATCATCGAACTCTTTGGGGACGCCCGGCACGAGATCCGCCTGCTGGGCTTTGAACTGGCCGATCGGGATCTTTCGAGCAACACCGTGCTCGCTCCCGAGGTGGGCGAGGCGGTCAAGAGCATGCTCAAAGATGACAAGGCCGAGATTCGCGCACGGGCCGCGCGCCTGATCTCACGCCTTGTCCCGCCAGACGCGATGATTGTCCTGACCGAAGCCCTGGGACGCGAAACCGATCCACAGGCGGCCGAGCCGATGCTCATCGGCATCGCCCGCTGGCCCAACCGCGACGCGACCGGTCAGGTCATGCGGTGGTTCCTCCGCGAGGGGACGGCGATCAACGCCGCCTGCAACGCGGTCTGGGCAATGGAGCAGAACGGGCACTGGGACGACGAAACCGACCACACAAAGATCATCGAGCGCCTCCGCCAGATCGAGCCCACGCGACTGCGGGAATCGGGCATGAAGCTGATGGCCCGCCTCGGCCAGCCCCGCGACCTGCGCATGCTGATCGACCTCATGCTCTCTGGAGACCCCGAACGGCGGCAATGGGCGGCCAACGCCCTCGTCGAGACCCCCCACGCGGTGGAATCACTCACCCAGCTCGCCGAGGAAAACGCGGCCTTCTTCCACGCCGCGGCCGAAGCATTGGTCCGCCATCGCGCCACGCCCGAGGGCATGCGCCGCCTCGTATCCCTGCCCGGTGAAGATGCCGATCATCGCGATCGAGCAATCGAACAGATGGGTGCCAAGATCGAACCCGAGCGTCTGGCCGAGGCAGCGCGGCTGGCCCAGCTCAATCGTGAGCAATCGATCTCATTGCTCAACCGCCTGCTGAGCATCGACACGCCGATCTCTCCCCGGATCGCCAAGGGAATCCTGCTCCTGGCCGAGCTGGAACTGGACGCGGCCCGCCCCAACCGGTCGCTGGAAGCCGTCATCACGCTCGATGATGTCCACATCGATCCCATTGACCGTACAAACGCCGAGACCATCAAGGCGACATCGCTGGTCCTGCTGGGCAGACTTGCCGAGGCATACGAACTCGATCCGTCATTCCACTTCTGGGAGGCAGCGATCAACCGCTCCGGGGACACCGAGCTGTGCCGCCGCACTGCCAGGTTCCTGCTCGATCAGCCCGGATCAGGCTTCAGCGAGGAACAGCGGGCCGCGCTCCGTGCAATCCGAGGCCCCGCCGACGCGGAAGAAACCCCCGACAACGAATCGGACGACGAATAGGGTGAGCGCGGGGAATGTATGGGGAAATCAGTCCCGCTCGGGGATCTCGACCCGCACCCGTGGGCGGGCGGCCATGCCCTGCGTGGGCTTGAAGCGCCTGAGCATGGCACCGAACTGCACCTGCGGCCGCTTACCAACGCGGGGCGTGAGCCAGTCTCCAGACTGCGGGTTGGTCGGCATGGCGTTGATGGCGTGGGTTGCATTCTCGAAGCCGTCGATCGGATCGAGGCCGAGTTCGAACCACGCATCCCAGGCACGATCGAGACGACGGATCAGGCGTGAGGGCTCGACGCGCTGGCCGGTGGTCGGCAGCCCGGTCATGAGGGTATAACCAAGATCGGCCAGCGAGCGAATCTCGTCGGAGATCAGCACGGGCACGCTTGCGGACACGCCGCTCATGAGCGTCGCGCATCCGTAAAGCTCGATCTGGATACACCCGAAGCGATCGACCAGCACATCTTCCGCGCCGATGGGCCCGTTGCAGATCCCCGCGGCGTGGGCGTACGCGCCGGCGTCGAGCAGGTGCTCGATGGCCCGTGCGGCTTCGACGGTGCTGAGCTTGCCACCGCGGTTCTCCAGAAGGTCGGCCAAGGTCACCAGCCCCTCGTGGTTGCCGGTGTAGGGCGTGATCACGCACAGGCGGCCATGGTCATCGTACGAGACCGATTCGATCTTGAGCAGATGGGCGTGTTCGAGCGTGCTCATGGTCATGAACGCATCGAACATCCGCCGCCGGTGCTGGTGGTTGGAGACGGAATCAAACCGGTAGAGCATGTAGTTGGTGTCTGTCTTGTTGCACAGCACCACAAACCGCATCGCCCCCCTGGATTCTCCAAGAGAGCGGATCAGCTTGTACGGTCCAAAGTTTTCTTGTCGGAGCGGTGTGCTCATATGGTCGCGGCTCACTCTTTCAGCATACCCGGATTTCGGGTGCGGCGTTCGGGGCGGAAACGCGTTTCCGTGGATCACATGAGGGAGCCCGCCAACCCTGTGGCTCAACGCCCCGGTCGTTGACCGGGCGGTGAGGATTATTCTCGCCTCATGAAAACAAATCAACCTCCGGCGGGGAAAGCCCCCGCCTTGGAAAATGAATATCGGTCCGAGCCGCTTGTTCAGTCCAAACCCGGCGTGCTTTGGGGCGTTTTTGCCTATGCCAAATCCCGGCAACAAGGTGATGAAGGCGGTTCAATACCGCCTCCAGCCCGCTAGAATACACCGTGAAGCCCGGTGATATCTCGGGAAACCGGGGACGCTCAGGGCCTCGCGACGATCAAGGACCTCCCCGCCGAGATCGCGTTCACAGGCACGATTGATCGTGGCCCGGGGAAGAAAGAGGACCGGCATCATGCCGTATTACATGCAGATGGGCAAGCTGCCCCAAAAACGCCATGTCCAGTTCCGCAGGCCCGACGGGGCCCTCTATTCCGAGGAACTCTTCGGCACCGAGGGATTCGTCGGCCCCAGCAGCATCATGTACCACATCCACCCGCCCACCCAGGTCACCGGGTGGAAGAAGCTCTACTCGACCAAGCCCGAGTATGTCGAGCAGGATGTGATGCGCATGCGCCATGTCAAATCGCAGAATGTCAAAAAGCGCGGCGACGCGGTCGAGGGACGAATCGTGATCTTCGGCAACAGCGATGTCGAGATGTCGATCTGCCAGCCAGAATCGCAGATGCCCTACCACTACAAGAACGGTCAGGGCGACGAGTGCATCTTTGTGCACTTTGGCTCAGGCACGATCTATTCGATGTTCGGCACCCTCAAGTTCGGGAAGAAAGACTACATCGTCATGCCCAAGGGCGTGATCTACAAGATGGTCTTCGACGAACGGCCCGACGACGGGAGCGACAACGAGGAATATGGCGGCTTCAGCAAGGACGACATGCCGCTGGGCAAGTTCGTCTGCTTTGAAACCTGCAACGCCAGCCATATCCTGCCCCCGCCACGCTACATCGCCAAAAAAACGGCCCAGTTCCTCGAGCACGCCCCCTACTGCGAGCGTGACCTGCGGGTGCCCTTCGAGGATGAAGACCACCCGCTCGCCCACGATGAAAAAGGCGAGTTCGAGGTGCGGATCAAGGCCCGCGACAGCGTGCACTCGTATGTCTACCCCTACCACCCCCTGGAAGTCGTCGGCTGGGACGGGTGCTACTACCCCTACTGCTTTAACATCCACGATTTCGCGCCCATCACCGGGCAACTGCACATGCCCCCGCCGATTCATCAGACCTTCGAGGGACACAACTTCGTGATCTGCTCGTTCTGCCCCCGGGCCCTGGACTTCCATCCCAAGGCCGTTCCCGTGCCCTACAACCACAGCAACATCGACTCCGACGAGATCATGTACTATGTCGAGGGCAACTACAAGGCCCGCCGCGGAATCTCCCAGGGCTCGATCAGCGTCCATCCCCAGGGCCTCCCCCACGGCCCCCCCCCCGGAACCGTCGAAGCGTCGCTGGGCAAAACCTGGACCGATGAGATGGCGGTGATGTGCGATACCTTCCGCCCGATGTTCCCCACCAAGGCCTGCCTGGAACTCGACGACCCCCAGTACCCCGAGTCGTGGCGACAGGACCATTTCGCCCCCGACGAGGTGCGCGGAGCCGCGGGCCAGGACAGCCCCAACGCCCCGATCAACACCTGGGACTGACTCATCGAATACAAGACACCAAAGCCCGCATTCCGTGCGGGCTTTTTCATGCAACCAGCCGCCCCTTCCGGGATCAATCGACCGTCGGGACCGGGTGGGGATGGGATTCGGATTCGAGTTCCTCGCGGATCTCTTCATTGATCAGCCGCTCAGCCTGTTCGCCGCGCTGCCGATCGAAGGCGTTGGGGTCGTTGCTGCTCAGCGGGCGGTAGATCTCGATCACCAGCGTGTCGTCCTCCGGCGGGAGCCCACCGCGGAACGCGGCGACCTCGGTGAGGATCTTCTCGGCCCATTGCCCCTGGCCGCCGTGGCTGATGCCGGGCATGGCGGGAGCCGCCAGCAGGCGACGCAGGCCATCAATCTGCAGCATCTTGCCCTCGAGACTGCGGGCCTCGATGGCTCCGTCGGTGTAGGCGATGATCGAATCCCCGGGTGTGAACTCGAACTCGATCTGGCCGGCGTCGAAGTCCGCCTCGGAACACGCGCCCAGGACGAAGGTGGTCGGCGCCAGGTCCCGCAGCGAACCATCGACCCCGCGGATAAACGCCGGGGGATGCCCGCCAGAGGCATACTCCACGATCCCCCGCTCGCGGTCGATCCGCATGCACACCGCCGTGGCGTAGATCGAATGCTTGGCCAGCGTCAGGTACACATACTTGTTGAGTTTGCAGAGCATCTCACCGGGCGTGAGATCCGGGTTCTCGGCGAAGCTGATATCGATTTCGCCGTGGAGGCGGTTGACGGTCAATGCCGCGGGGATGCCGTGCCCGGTCACATCGATGATGACCACCGAGAGCTTGGAAGACTCGCCGTCCTCACCATGCGTGAGCTTTGTATAGAGATAATCGCCGCCGATCTGCCGCATAGGCTCGTACTGGTACGCGTAGCGGATCTCGCCCACAGCGTGGGGCGCGGGGAACAGGGCCTCGTGGACCTGGCGGGCGTAGGCCAGTTCCTGGCGGAGCATGCCGTACCGCTGGTTGAGAAACTTGTTTGTGGCCCGCTGGAGCCGCTGGGAGTGCTTGATCCCCGAGATGGAAATCCCGGGGACGGCGAAGATCAGCAGACTGGCGGTGAAAAAAATCGTCGTGCCCAGGCCCGTGCCCTCGATCACGATGTGGCTGAACACACTGGCGATCGCGATGACCAAAATCGGCAGCATCGCCTGCTTGATCGTCCACGGGAACAGGCAGCAGGCGATCAGGTGGGCCAGCAGGAACGACCACAGGACGGGGAAAGTGTCCATGTCCATCACGCGCACGCCGATGCCCAGCGCGCCGTCGATCAGGATCAGCCCGAGTGTGATGTGCACCACGGTCCGGCTAGGCACCCGCCTGCCCAGCACCACCCGCAGCGCGCCCAGGTATGCCCCAAACCAGATGAAAGTGGTCAGGAAGAAGAACGCCTTCTGCCCCCCGTTCTTGAACACATTGGAGACATCCACCCCTTGGAGCAGCAGGACTACGGTGACCGAGATCAGCACGAGATTCAGCCCGCCCCAGATGGACACGAACCAGATCAGACGCCGCCTGAGCAACTCATCGGTCTCCCGGCTGAAACTCCGGCGGAACTCGGTTGTCTCATAGGTCGAAGTGGTCACGCGGCGATGCTCCGGAATGCGTCTTCATACTGATACCGTTCAGTCGCGGTAGAGTTCCACTATCAGGATATCGTCAGATGCCGGTCCCGCACGCCGATTTTCGACATCTTCAAGAATCAACGCGGGCCAGCGGGTCGATTGATCGACCCAGTTCTGTTCCAGGACCCTTTCCACGCCCGTCGTTTTGTACATCTCGTCGTCTCCCAGCAGGGCCTCGGACACCCCGTCGGTATAGGCGATCAGCGAATCGTTGGCCCGGAAGGGCTGCTCCTCGACCGCCGGGGCAAAGGGCTGGTCGATCCCCACGCCCAGCACCGGGGCCGAGGAATCGAACCGCACAAGAGCCCCCCGCTCGGTCCGCAGCAGCGGCGAGGGATGCCCGGCGTTGGCCACCCGGATCAACGACCGACGCGGATCGGCCACGATCGCCACCGCAGAAACCAGCACCGCCGAATCCGCCAGGGTCAGGCACACATACCGGTCCATCTTGATCAGCAGCTCCCCCGGGTCGATCGAGGGCTCTTCACCCGTGATCCGCATCAACTCGCCCTGGAGCCGGTTGGCGGTCAGGGCCGCGGAAATCCCGTGCCCCGTGACATCGAAGAGCACGATCGTCACCGGCGATTCCGGATCGCCGGGCCGCTCGATGGACGCGAAGATGGAATCGCCACCGATCTGGCTCATCGGGCGGTAGGCATAGGTAAACCGGACCTCGCCCGAGGATTTGGGCTTGGGAAACCCACGCTCATGGATGTTCTTGGCGGCCTGCAGCTCCTCACGGAACAGATCGTACTGCGACTGGATGAAGTGCAGCTCGAACTTGTCCTGGAAACGAGACATCCGGAAAAACGAGATCATGATGCCCGGGATCGTCACCGCAACATACGCGAAGATCGCACCCGCCACAGAGAAGTTCTCGGAGTTCTCCCCCATCAGCACACTCGCGGTGGAAGCAACAATCCAGATCGCGCTCAGCGCCAGCGTCTGCCGCGGTGTCCACGGCAGGAGTGCCGCCCCCATCATCAGCCCGATGAGCACCCCGATCACCGTGCCGTCCCCGGGGCTGGGGCTCTGATACAGCGTGGAACGGACGCTGGCGATCACCACCTCCGCGAAGATGATGATCAGCGACAGCCGCACGCACCAGACCTTGCGCAGGTTCACAAAGTAGACCAGCACCGCCGCCGTGAGATACAGCCCGGCCCAGGCCAGATTCAGCGAGATGCCCGCGACGCTCAGTGCATCCTGGCCCATCATCTGGATCACGATGATCGCGATACCCAGCAGGGCCAGAATCCCGAGGAACTGGGCCGTGTTCCGGCGCACCTCCGCGCCGGACATATTCTCCATGAGCCGGTTGGACTCGGTTTCACGGACACCCCGCACGAGATGAGCGATTTGTTTGTGCACGCCAACAACTGTATACAGACCCGCCCCGGCCAGCGGGCCAAATCAAGCCTTCACGAACGATTCTTCCCCGGCACCCACAGCACATCGTCCTTGCCCAGGCCGTTGGCGAAGCGTGAAAGCACAAACAACAGATCCGACAGCCGGTTGAGGTACTGCATCGTCAGCCCCGAGGTCGCCTCCGGTTCCAACTCGATCAGACGCGCCACCCCGCGCTCGGCCCGGCGGCACACCGTGCGGGCCACATGCAACTCCGCCGCTAGGCGGCACCCGCCCGGCAGCACAAAGCTGTTCAGCGGCCCGATATCCCGGTTGTGCTCGTCGATCAGGTCCTCAAGCTGCTTCACACGCGATGCGGTGATCCGCAAAGCGGCATCGGGCGCTTCATCCTTGGAAACAGGCGTGCACAGATCCGCCCCCAGATCGAACAGGTCGTGCTGCAGTGTCTCCAGCGTCTCCGCCAGTTCCGGGTGGCTCTGCCGGGCGGTCACCACCGCCACGCCAAGAAACGCGTTGGCCTCATCGACCGTCCCGTACGCCTCCACGCGCGGGCTGGACTTGGGCACCCGTTCGCCGCTGCCCAGGCCCGTCGTGCCCGAATCACCCGATCGCGTATAGATTTTGGTGAGCTTGACCATACACCGACAGTCTACCATGCCCGGGCCACGCCGACCGGGTATGGTGTGGGCTGATATCAACCATGGATGGGAGTATCGGTGACCGATCAGTCTCAAACCACCCTGCTTGGCGGACCCGCCATCGCCGATGCCCCCGCTCCGCCCGCGGGCCTGATCAGAGGGCTCACCCGCGTGTGGCGGCCCCGCTGCGAGCAGGACCACCCCGGCGACCTGATCTCCCGCGTCCTGCTGGCCCGCGGCATCAGCCCCGGCCCCGTGGGCGATGCGTTCCTCAACCCCACCCTCAAGTCGATGCACGATCCCTCGCTGATCCCGGACCTCGACCGGGCCGCCCGGCGGATCCTCGACGCCATCGACCGCGAAGAACAGATCGTCATCTTCGGCGATTACGATGTCGACGGCGTCACCGCCTCGGCGATCATGATCCACCTGATCCGGGTGATATCGCCAAGCGCGAAGGTCCGCTCCTACATCCCCCACCGCCTCGATGAGGGCTACGGCCTCAACTGCGAGGCCGTGCGTTCGCTTGCCGCCGAGGGCGCGGACCTGATCGTCTCGGTCGATTGCGGGATCACCGCCATCGAGCCCGCCGCCACCGCCCGCGAGATCGGCATCGATCTGATCATCACCGATCACCATAACCCGCCCGAATCCATGGACGACCTGCCCGACGCCTTCGCCGTCGTGCATCCCCGCCGCCCGGACTCAACCTACCCCTTCGGCGAGCTGTGCGGCGCGGGCGTCGCCTACAAACTCGCCTGGCGCATCGCCACCATGCACGCCGGCTCACAGCGCGTCTCGCCCGCGTGCCGGGAGGCTTTGATCGAGATGCTCGCCTTCGCGGCCCTTGGATCGATCGCCGACATCGTGCCCCTGATCGACGAAAACCGCGTCATCGTCCGCCACGGGCT
>JBBDKK010000212.1:0-10756 GCA_040879395.1 Phycisphaerales bacterium | reverse complement strand
ACGCGCGGTCGGTCACTTGGGTCCACACCGGACCCGGGGACGCAACAACCGTGCCAGCCCGCCAGCCCAGGACGGGCGGGTTGGTGGAGGAGAGATGTGTATATAAAGGATGGGGCCGCGGGATCAGCCGTCGTACTGGGAGCAGATCAGCGTGACATTGTGGCCGCCGAAGCCGAAAGTGTTGTTCATCACATGCTTCACGGTCATCTCGCGGGGCTCATTGGCGACGATGTCGATGGTGTCGAAGCCCTCGTCGAGGTTGTCGATGTTGATGGTGGGGGGAACCACTGATTCTGTGATCGCCCCGATGCATGCGATGAGTTCCACGGCTCCCGATGCCCCCAGGCAATGGCCGTGCATGGACTTGGTGGAGTTCATGACCAGGCCGTTTCCCGGTTTGGAGCGTTCTTGGAAGACCTTGCGGACGGCGAAGACCTCGGCCTTGTCGCCCAGCGGGGTCGAGGTGCCGTGGGCGTTGATGTAGTTGATGTCGTCGGTGGTGAGCCCGGCGTCCTCCAGAGCCCATTTCATGGAGTTGCACGCCCCGCGTCCCTCGGCATCGGGGGCGGTGATGTGCCCGGCATCGCAGGAGTTGCCCGCACCGGTGAGTTCCGCGTAAATCGTTGCCCCGCGTGCCTTTGCGTGTTCCTCGGACTCCAAGACATACATGGCAGCGCCTTCTGCGAGGACGAATCCGTCGCGGTCCCGGTCGAAGGGGCGTGAGGCCTTGGTGGGCTCGTCGTTGCGGGTGGAGAGGGCCTTCATGGTCATGAAGGCGCCGATGCACAGGGGTGTGACGGCGGCTTCCGCGCCGCCGGCGATCATGACATCGGCCTTGCCTTTGCGGATGTACTCCATGGCGTCGCCGATGGCGTGGCCCGAGGAGGCGCAGGCGGTGGCGTGGGCGCTGGCGGGGCCCTGCATGTTGAACTGGATGGCGATGTTGCCGGTGATGGCGTTGACCATCAGCTTGGGGACCGTGAAGGGGTTGATGCGTGAGGGGCCCTTCTCGCGGAGGGTCATCACGGATTGCTCGATGGCGTAGATGCCCCCAATTCCCGATCCCACAACGACGCCGTGGCGGGTGGGATCGCCCGCGGCGTGGTCCCATCCCGCGTGCTTGACGGCCTCGATGGCGGCGGTGAGGCCCAGCTGGGCCGAGCGGTCGAGCCGCCGGGCTTCTTTTTTGTCGATGACGGAGGCGGGGTCCCAATCGCGGACACGGCCGGCGATTTCCACGGTCCAGCCCTGGTACTGATCGAACTCGGGGTCGTCGATGCGGGTGATGCCCGAGATTCCAGAGCGCATGGCGTTCCAGGTGTCCTGAGCGTTGTGCCCGAGGTCGGTCACGGCTCCGTAGCCCGTGATGACAACACGACGGTTTTGCTTATTGGACATGGGCTGGGTACTCGGTGCGCGTGAGGCCGCTGGAACCCGGGGCCGCGGCTCCCGACCGGGCCGGGCTGGAGCACGGCGGACGGGGCGAGGGCGGATCACCGGTCATTGATCAGTCGACGCCGTTGGCCTGCTTGATGAAGTCGACGGCCTGGCCGACGGTCTGGATCTTTTCGGCCTGGTCGTCGGGGATGGATGTCTCGAACTCGTCTTCGAACTCCATGACGAGTTCGACGGTGTCGAGCGAGTCGGCGTTGAGATCCTCAACGAAGCTGGTATCGCGGGTGATTTTGGACTTGTCGGCACCCATCTGCTCGGCCACGATATCGATCACCTTTGATTCTATTTCCTGTTCGGTCACAGCGTCGTCTCCGGGTTGGTGTAGGAACAGTTCGGCTTCACTCGGATATCCCATATACCCGTGCGGCCGTGTCCCGTGTCAGGCCACGATTCTAGCCGCATCCACCGGGTTTGCCAAATCGGACGGGTTATGAACAACAAAGGCGTATTTTCGGTCCCTCCCCGGCGGGGACGGGTGGTTATCGACCGCTCTAACCGGTATTTCCCGCTCAGCGGGCGGGTTTGGCGGTCCCCGGGCGGGCGAGGCGCACTGCGGGTTGAGCGGGGCCGTCCGGTGGTCGATCTGTGGGCACAGCCCCGCGTGGTGCGGGGCATGCCCCCCGATCACCGGGACTCCGGAGGACGCGCCGATGGGATCGATGCCCAAAGAACCCGAAGCCTTTGCCGAACAGGTCGCCCGGCTCATCCAGCGGATGCAGCCGGGTTTCCGGATCGACCGCGTCAACGCCCAGGAACTCCTGGTCAACGGGCGCCGGCTGGATCTGGAGAACCTGTTCCGGATGGTGGCGCACGAGCCCGAGCGTGGCACGGACATCGTCGAGCATTTCCTCGATCAGCTCTTCGCGGGCGAGTCGATGGAGGTGGCCGATGAGTCCTTCGATCAGGTCAAGGCCCGGATCATGCCCCGCATCCAGCCCACCTCGATCTTTGAGCACCTCTCCCAGGAGCTGGTGGCCCATGTGCCCTTCGTGAACGATACGGTGGTGGTGTTCGTGCTGGACATGCCCCACATGACCGTCAGCATCACCACCGAGCAGATCATCCGCTGGGGGATCGATGTGGACGAGGTCGAGGACATCGCCCGCGAGAACCTGGACCTGTACGCCCCGGAGCTGGAGATGCAGGTGATCGAATCGGCCGAGGGAGGTCGCGCGGTGATCGTCGCGGAGCAGGACGGCTACGACGCCGCGCGGCTGCTGCTGGGCGATCTGCACGCCAAGCTGGCGTGCCAGCTGGGCAAGGATTTCTATGTGGCGACACCCGCGCGGGATATGTTCATCGCGCTGAGCTGCGAGCCCGGCGAGTTTGTCGATCGGCTCCGCAAGCGTGTGGCCGAGGACTTTTCGCGTCTGCCGTACCCGATCACGCAGGACCTGTTCCTGGTGACGCGCGACGGCGTGGCGGGGACGGGCTGGATGCGCGACGCGGCCTAGTTCCCGGTCCGCGGGATGCACACATAGTTCAGGCACGGCTTGGCGATGGTCGGACGGATTTCATCGAACCGGTCGATGTGCGTCCGCTGCCCGTTGTGCAGGAAGTACGCATCGTACCCGAGCGAGCCGAGATCATCGAAAAGTGTTGAGCCGCGGACTTCCGAATCGTGGCACTCAAAGAGCAGCGTGGGCATGTCGCGGGCGAGGGTTTTCATCGCCCCGCGGAAGACCTCCGGCTCGTGGCCCTCCACATCGCACTTGATGAAGGCGACGGGGCGGTCGGCGTGCTCGTCGATGTAGGCATCGAGCGTGGTGAGCGGGATGGTGAGTTCATCGTCGGCATCGGGCATCTCAAAGCTGATCGAGGCCCCGCCCAGGTGGGACCATTTGCGCCGCAGCGTGGCCGAGGACTCTTCGCTGGAGAGGCCGGTGGGGGCGATGGTGAGGTTTTTCATGCCGAATGAGGCCTTGGCGCGCTGGAGCTGCTCGATCATCTCCGGCTGGGGCTCGAAGGCGATGACGCGCCCCTCTCGTCCCACGGCCTTTGACATCCAGTAGCTGTAGATGCCGACATTGGCCCCGATATCCACCGCGAGCCCGCCGCGCAGGTCGCAGCCGAGCATGAACCGCACCTCGTCGCGTTCTGTCCGCAGGCGGTATCGCCATGCGCGGTGGAGCATGTGGGCGTGCCCGTAGGGGCTGAGTCCGTTCATGGACCATGATAGTCCGATGAGGAAGCCGTGCTCACTGGGCCGGGGGAGCCGCCCGGGGAGGAGGTGCGCACCTAGAGTTGGCGGCATGATCCTGCTGATCGATAACTACGACTCGTTTACATGGAACCTCGTGCAGCGGCTGGGGGAGCTGGATCCCACGCTCGAGCCCGGGCGGGACCTGGTGGTCGTCCGCCACGATGCGATCACGCCAGAGCAAGCCGATGCGCTCGACGGCGGGCGGGGACCGTCGCATGTGATCATCTCGCCCGGGCCGTGCACGCCCCGTGAGGCGGGGATTTCGGGCGCGATGATCGGACATTTCGCCGGGCGCGTGCCCCTGCTGGGGGTGTGCCTCGGGCACCAGTGCATGGCGGATCTCAACGGGATGGTGGTCGAGCGCCACCCGGTGCTGATGCACGGCAAAACCTCGCGGATCGTCCACGACGGGCGTGGGCTTTTCGCGGGCGTCGACTCGCCTACGACCGTGGCTCGGTATCACTCGCTGGTGGTGCGGCGGAAATCCGTGCCGGCCCTGGTCCCCGATTCGGAGGGCTGGGAGGTGAGCGCATCGTGCTTCGATGAGGTCGAGGGGGAGGCGGTTGAGGTGGTGATGGGGCTCCGTCGGGTATGGGGAGATCCCGCCATGCAGCCCTTGGAGGGGGTGCAGTTCCACCCAGAGAGCTTCATGACCCCGGCGGGGACGGCAATGCTGGGGAACTTCCTGGCGATGGGGGTGAGCGGTCGTCGGGGTCGGGGGTCTTCAGGCGATGAGTCCGCCGCGTGAATCCGTGATCGAGTGAATTTGACGCCGATCGTGGATAAGGTTGCCCATGCTCCACCCCGCTCCAACCAACAAGATCGACCCCACGCTCGCCCGCGGCATCATCCTTGAGGTCCTCGCCGCGACCGATCGGACACCCCCTTATGTGGTGATGGGCTTTCCCAATACCTCATACCGGCTCATGCTCGAAACCAGCGGCGACGAGGGGTTGCTGGCCGGGCATGTGGGCGACATGGTGCTTGGGCGTATCTTTGCCAAGGCGATGCGGGTTGATGAGACCCACGCCGGTGGTCGCAGCTTTGACCCGTGCCTAGGCAGGCCGACGCGGGTGATGGGCACGGTGGTCGCGATCGACCCGACGGCCAATGTGCTGGTGGTCGATGCGGGTGCGCCGATCGCCCTGTCGCTCACGGCCCCCGGACAGCACGCGACTACCTTTTCCGATGCCGAGTTCATCGTGTGCAACATCAAACCCGGCGCGGCGTTCAAGTTTGCGCGTGAGGCCTAGGCCGCCGCGTACGACGCCGTCCTCACGGGCAGCCCGCGGTAAACGCGTTGAGGAAGCCCGAGATATCGAAGAAGTCGTGCATGCCGTTGCCATCGAAGTCCCCCGCCGGATCTCCGGATGTGAAGGCGTTGAGGAACATCGAGAGGTCAAAGAAGTCGAGAAGCCCATCGGCGTTGAGGTCGGCCGGGCAGCCCGCTTGGATCGCGAATCCCAAAGCCGGACCGAACTCGCTGGTTTCCGCCATGGCGAGGTCGGTGGCCGTGGAGGTGGCGACCCAGCCGTCGCCGATCATGTCGGCTGGAAGCGTTGCGTCAAAGCCGGCGTCGCCGGTGGCATCGGTGATGACATCGGTTGAGCCCAGAAACCGTTGACCCTCGCCGTGGCCTGAAGGATCGGCTTCCGGGGAGGCGAAAAACTCGATGCGATAGTCACGGCCCGGCAGCGATGAGAGCGTGCCGCTGATGCTTGCGGTCAAGCCGTCTGTGGTTGCGGTGTCAATCGTTGGGAAGTTCTGGAGACTGTTGGCCCCCTGATCGAGGTCGCCCGCGTCGTTGGGGGTGACGCCGCCCGGGGCACCGCCCCCGCCGGAGATCGGCAGCAGGTCGATGCCCAGCCCGCCGTTGGAGTGGATGTCATTGCCAGTGATCTCGATGGATTGGCCTTGGCTGGCGATGCGAATGCCGTCGAGTTCTGTGAACGCGATGGTATTTCCCGCGCTGCCGTCGGGGGATCCGATCCGGACATCGCTGATGGTACGGGAGAAGATGAGCGGCTGGATCACGATCCCCGCGCGGGTGGTGATCGGGTTCATTCCTGTCGCGTCCGTGCCGATGAGGTTGTTCTCGATCACGATGTTTGAGTTGTCCTCATCGAGGGCGGTGATATCGATCGCCTGACCGAACACCTGCCCGGCGTAGTGATTGACGCCCACGACGCGGATTCCGGCGATGAGGTTGTCACGGATGGTCGTGTCGACGGCATCGGCCACGCGGATGCCCGCGGTGCCGCGCTGGATGTGGCGCGACATGCCGTCTGCGGTGACACCGATGTAGTTCCCCTCGATAAGCGTTTCTCGGGCGTAATGCACCCGGACGCCCTGCCCCTGGGGGAATCCCTCGTGGCCGTAGTTGCCGAAGTCGTTGATGACATTGCGGTCCCCGGGCTCGCTCCCGCCGATGCGGTTGCGGAGTGGATACTCGTTGCCCGCGGCGCAGTACCTGCTGCCGGTGACGGAAACGGTATCGACGCGATTGCCGATGACGGTGTTGTCGTTGGCGCCGCAGAGTATCTGGACGGAGTTGAGGTCGTTGGCTTCACCGGGCTCGATTCCGCCGATGATGTTGCCCGAGGTGGTCCCGGGGTAGGGGTTGAGCTGGATCGAGCCGGTGACATTGCCCACGAATCGGTTGTTGTTTCCCGACCAGACTGAAACGGACGCGCCGCGTTGGTGAACGGGCCCCATGCCTCGGATCACGCAGTTGCTCGCCTGGATGATGATGGCGGGTGTTCCCCAGCCGTTGGCCTCAAGGCCGTAGATCCCGACTTCCATGCCGTCGGGGTTGGTGTCGCCGGTGAAATCGGTCTGGGTCGAGAAGTCGATGGTGGTCTCGTCGTCGGTCAGCACAAAGACGCCGTCCTCCAGACGCAGGAGGGCATAGGTAGAGACCAGCCACCACTGATCCTGCGAGATGGCGAAGTGGATGGTGTCGGGCCCGGCGGTGTTGTTGGCCGCCGTGACCGCCTCACGGAACGATACCAATCCGTCGGCCCCGGGCAGATCGGCGACCTGCCGGGCTCCGGCAAAGTCGGTGACATCATTGAGCGTGGTGACAACGATCGCGTCCTGCCCGGTGGCGAGTGAGCAGACCGAGGCGAGGGTGAGCGATGCGATGGAGCGGTTGAGTGTGGGCATGGTGTTGGTCCTGTAGGATGGATGTGAAAGAATATGGCTCCGGTCGCTGTGGATAAGATCCCGATCCGGGGGGCTTTCCTTCGCCCGAGTATGTGAGTGCAACCTGCGTGCCAGACCAGCATCATGCACCTCGAAAGCAGATAAGTCGCTCTCTGGTCCGAAGTTGACAAAGAAGTCTTTAAAGTGGCTGATATTGGCCGTTGGTGGCTTAAATATTCTTCACCCCCATATCACGGGAATCGGGTAAAGAAACTTTCACAATTCAGTAGTGGTTCGCCCCCTAAGAGGACCGACTTGGGTCAATATCGGGCGCAAGGCATCGGAAAGATGCGTATGTTCCCGGCCAGTTCGGGTCCGTTCAGTTTTGAACTGCATAGAAGGAGAACCCCATATGTTGAGTTTGTTTGCGGCCGCGCCACTCTGGTGCGCCCTGTCATCGGTGCATGTTTACCAGGACGAAGCCATCTTCCCTCAAGATGACCTGTCCGCGGAATATCAGATGAGCACGGAGGGCACCGCCGATGGCGGGGCATATCCGGGCGAGATGGATCTTCCTGCGATCGACAATCTTGGTACACAGGCCCAGGAGTGGATATTCGTGTCCCTTCCCGGTTACGGGAACGCATCTTTGCATGAGGCCAATGATGTGGGATCGGCGGCCTGGCACGCCCTGCAGGATTTGGGCATGTCGTTGTCGGATTTTGACCTGGTGGAGATGCACGGGCGATTCACCAACTCGACCAACTCGGGTATCTTGCTGCTGATCCCGCCGAGTTCATGCCTGGGCGATTACACCAATGATGGGCTTGTGAACGCCATGGATGGGATGCTCTTCGCTCAGGCCTATGTGGCGGGAGATCTCATTGCGGATCTGACCGGCAACGGCAGAATCGATGTATACGATCAGGTGATCTTCTTTCACCTCGTGAGCATCCCACACTGCGTGCCGGCCTGGTGATCGTCCGGATGTGTCGATGATTCATGGAAGGATTGAGCCCGCGGGTCACGCGATCCGCGGGTCGATCCACCGATAGAGCACATCGACGATCAGCATGGTCGCGAAGACCAGCACGACGCCGATGATGAGGAACAGGTCCTTATTGAGCACGGCGTTGACGAAGTGTTCGCACCCCGCCTCAACCAACAAGATCGACACCACGCTCGCCCGCGGCATCATCCTTGAGGTGATCGCCGTAACCGATCGTACGCCCCTGTGGCCTTCACCTGATGCCGAGTTCATCGTCTGCAACATCAGGCCCGGCGCAAAGTTCAAGTTCGAGTGTGAAGCATGATTCACAAGCGGCACAACTCCGCTCGATCGTGTGGATAGAGCTGTTCCTGATTAGGCCCCCCTGATCGCAGGAGCGAAAAAGCTGCCTTTTTGGATAGTGAACTGCTAATCCCAGCACACGCAGTACTTGTGATTGGTGCGTGCGATGATGTGAAAACATCCAAGTCCAGATGAGATTTTTCTCATCCCCCATATCACGGGAACTGGGTAAAGAAACTTTTACATTTGAGTAGTGGATGAACCCCGAAGAGGACCGAGATGGGTCACTATCGGGCACATCGTGTTTGTACGGCGCGTATGTTCAGCGACCAGTTCAGGTCCGTTCAGTATTGAACTGCATAGCAAGGAGAACCCCATATGTTGAGTTTGTTTGCGGCCGCACCATTCTGGTGCGCCACGGTATCGGTGCATCTTTACCATTACGAAGTCATCATCCCTCAACCGGCCTTGCCAACAGACCGGATGGCTTCGGAAGGGTCGGCCGGTGGCGGTATATCTTCGGGCGGCGATGGTCTTCACTCTCGGGACGATCTCTATTCTCAAGCACAATATGGGATATTTGTATCACTCCCCGGGTACGGGAATGCTTCACTGCTCGAGGTAAACGAGGTGGGCACCGACGCCTGGCAAGCCCTGCAGGATTTCGGATTGCCGCTGGGAGAGTTCGACTCTGTGGAGATCCATGGGCGTGTTACCAATCTCAACAATCCCGGTATCTTGCTGCTGTACCCGCCGAGTGAATGTTTGGGCGATTTCACGCGTGACGGGCAGGTGACCGCTTTGGACGGGATGCCCTTTGCTCAGGCGTACGCATCGTGCCATATCAACGCCGATCTTACCGGTGACGGCAGAGTTGATGTGTACGACCAGATAATGTTCTTTCACCTCATGAGCACCCACTGTATACCGGCTTGGTGATCAACCAGATCTGACAATGATTCATGCCGAAATCGACCCGCGGATCACGCGATCCGCGGGTCGATCCATCGGTAGAGCACATCGACGACGAGATTGAACACGATCAGCATGGTCGCGAAGACCAGCACGACGCCGATGATGAGGAACAGGTCCTTGTTGAGCACGGCGTTGACGAAGTGCTCGCCCATGCCCGGGACGGTGAAGACGCGCTCGATGACGAATGAGCCGGTCATGGCCATGGCGGTGGCCGGCCCGAGGAAGCTGAGGACTGGCAGGAACGCGTTCTTGAGTGCGTGCTTGAGCAGGACCACGCGCTCGGGGTTGCCCTTGGCGCGGGCGGTGCGGATGTAGTCGGCCCCCAGCGAGTCGATCATGCCCATGCGTGTGAGGCGGGCGATGTAGGCGGCGAAGGGCAGCGAGAGCGAGATCGCGGGCAGGGCGATGCTGCGCGGCGTGCCCCATTGGGCCACCGGGAACCATCCGAGCCAGATCGAGAACACCAGCAGCAGCACCGTGCCGATGACGAAACTGGGCATGGAAATGCCGATCATGGCCACGGCCAGGGTAGAGAGGTCCGAGAGCGAGTTGGGCCGCACGGCCCCGACCACGCCGGCGGTGACGCCGATGAACAGGGCGATGAGGATCGCCGAGGCGCCCAGCGTGACCGAGACGGGCAGGGCCGAGGAGATGATCTCGTTGACCGTCGCGTCGTCGTATTCCAGAGACGGGCCCAGGTCGAAGACGGGGCGATGTGGGACGGGGAGCCCGAGTTGCTGGGATTGCTGACGCTCACGCTCTATCTGTCCGCTGAGCAGGTCCGCGGCATAGCTGACACCGGTGACATTGGTCAGGTAGGACACATAGAAGCGGGGGAACGAGTCCAGGTTGTACTGCTTGTTCATCTGCTCGATCACCTCGGGCTTGGGCCGCCGGTCGGGGTTTTCGAGCGGGTTGCCGGGCACGGCCCAGGCGAGGGTGAGGGTGATGGTGTAGACGATGAGTAGGATGACGGGCAGCGCCAGCAGGCGGCGGAGGATCAGGGTGGTCATGGGCGGATCCCCCCCTCGGGGTTCGCCGAAGCCGTTCCCGGCCGCTTTCGGCGCATGGGCTTGGGCTCGTTGGGGCTCTTGTCATCGGTGAGGACATCGATCAGATAGGCATTCTGCTTGGTGCGGGGGTGGGTTGAGAGGCCGGTGATTTTGTGGGGGTCGAACATATAGATGGTTGCGTAGTGGAAGACGGGGATCATGGGAAGGTCGTCCTCCATGATGATTCGCTCGGCTTCATGGAGCATGGCCATGCGTTTCTCGGCATCGAGTTCGAGGGCGGCATTATCGAGCAGTTCGTCGTAGCGGGGGTTGTTGTACCCGCGGTCGTTGTTGCCATCGGTTGAGTAGTTGATGTTGAGGAAGGTGGAGGGGTCCCCGTAGTCGCCGAACCAGCCGGCGCGTGCGGTGATGTAGCGGCGGTTTTTGAGGTCCTCACGGAAGATCTTGAGTTCCTTCTGCTCGAGGTTGGTCTGGACCCCCAGGTGCTTCTGCCAGCTCTTGGCGATGGTCTGGGCGATGAGATCGTGCCCGGCGTCCTTGTTGAATGAGAGCGAGACGATGAAATCATCGGGGAAATCGGCCTCGGCGAGCAGCCGGCGGGCGTCGGCGATGATCCGGTCCCGCTGGGCCTGGGTTTGGGCGTCGCCGATGTTGGGCAGCCCGGCCGGGGAGGTG
>JBBDKK010000211.1:0-10864 GCA_040879395.1 Phycisphaerales bacterium | reverse complement strand
GGCTCACCGCGGTTCGTGGACTATGACTTCACCGGGGCCCGCTGCGTGGTTTCGGTTGGCTCGGACTTCATGAACGACGGCCCCGGGGCGATGAGGAACGCCCGCACCTTCGCCTCGACCCGCAAGGTGCTCAAAGGGAGCGATCCGATGTCCCGCCTGTACGCGGTGGAAGCCAAGCCGACCTCTGTGGGGTCGCTGGCGGACCATCGCTTCCGGCTCTCGCCCTCGCAGATGCACAACTTCACGCTGGCCCTGGCCGGGGCGGTCATGGGGTTCACCGGCGGCAACGCATCGGGCCTTAGGGGCGTGCAGGTCGATGGGATCAGCGCGGCGGATGTCGACGAGATCGCCCGTGACTTGGTGGACAACCGCGGGCACGCGGTTGTTGTCCCCGGCGATCAGCTCCTGCCGCAGACCTGGGCCCTGTGCATGGCCATCAACGATGCGCTGGGATCGATGGGTTCGATCGTGAGCACGACGGAGATGGGCCCGGATCTGGCATCCAACAGTGTTCGGGACCTTGCGCTCCTCACCGATGAGATGAACGCGGGGCGGATCAGCACGCTGGTGAGCATCAACTGCAACCCCGTTTACGATGCCCCGGGCGGCTTGGGCTTCGCCGATGCGTTCGCGAAGGTGGATGCGACGATCACGCTCGATGTTGGCATGAGCGAGACGGAGCTGGCCTCAACATGGTCGCTCAATGGGACCCATTACCTTGAGCAGTGGGGCGATCTGACCGGCGTCGAGGCCGCGTACTCGGTTATTCAGCCGATGATCGCGCCGTTGTACGATCCCGCTCGCTCGGATATCGAGCTGCTCTCGATGCTCGCCGGCGACGATGGCAAGGACGGGTACACGCTGGTGCGGGAGACGGTGGCCTCCATGGGGATGGGAAACGCGGATTCCGCGGGTCTCGAACGCAACTGGGAGCGCCTCTTGCACGACGGGTTCACCACACAGCGGAATGGGCGGGGTGGCTCGGGCGGGGTTTCCTCCGGGCGGGTTCTGTCCGCGGCCGCCGACATCGGCCCGAGGCCTTCGCCGGCACCGGAATCGATGGATGTGGTCTTTTATACAACGAACCGCAACCACGGCCAGTTGGCCAACAACGGCTGGCTCCATGAGCTGCCCGAGTTCGGCCCATCGGTTGTGTGGGACAACCCGATCCTGATGAGCCCCGGCACGGCCAAGGCCCTTGGCGTGCTGCCCGAGCATACATGGCAGGACGAGTACAACCCGTACACCAAGCAGCAGATGCCCCAGGCCCAGCTTGTTACTGTGAAGCTCGGTGGCCGTGAGATGACGGGTGCGGCTTGGATCCTGCCGGGTATGGCGGACAACACGCTGGGCATCAAGCTCGGTTACGGGCGTGAGATCGTGGGCAAGGTGGGTTACGATGTTGGTCACAACACCTATGCGATCAAGCCGCTGAGCGGTGAGATGGTCACGCGGGGTGCGACGATCAAGCGTGCGGGCGGCACCTACACCATCGCCTCGACCCAGAACCATTGGTCGCTTGAGGGCCGCCATTCCATCGTTCGCGCCATGGACATGCCTTGGTGGGAGAAGTACAGCGACCGCCACAAGGTCGTAGACGACGAGATCTACGGCCGGATCAGCCAAGTGCTCAACGCGGCGGAGGCGATCGGCGAGCTGAGCCATACGCCGCCGAATGTCAGCATCTATGAAAACCCGCTCAACCGCTCGCACCGTGATCCGGACCCGGACGATCTTGAGTACAGCGATCCGCTGAACAAGGAGATGCCTCCTAAGTATGCCATGGGGCCGCAGTGGGGCATGTCGATCGACATGAACACCTGCATGGGTTGCAACGCGTGCACGGTTGCGTGCCAGAGCGAGAACAACATCCCGATCGTGGGCAAGAGCGAGGTCGCCAAGGGCCGCGAGATGCACTGGATCCGTATGGACCGGTACTTTGTAGGCGATGATCTCAACAGCCCCGACGAGATGATCGTGCAACCGGTGGCCTGCGTGCACTGTGAGAACGCCCCTTGCGAGACGGTCTGCCCGGTGAACGCCACGATCCACGGCGACGAGGGCACCAACGACATGGCGTACAACCGCTGCATCGGCACGCGGTACTGCGCCAACAACTGCCCGTACAAGGTGCGCCGATTCAACTTCTTCGATTACGCCCCAGTGAAGTTCAACGGCGGGCTCGATTCGACATACACCTCAAAGAAGATCGCCGCGGAGTTTGAGGAGCATTTGGGCGGTGACCGCTCGTTCAACCAGAACTTCATCCCGCCGCGGCTTCGCAAGAAGCTCGACGAGATCAGCAAGATGCAGTACAACCCCGATGTCACGGTCCGCAGCCGCGGTGTGATGGAGAAGTGCACCTACTGCATCCAGCGGATCCACGAGGCCCGGCGCGAGGTCAAGATCAAGGGCCTCTGGAAGGACGCCGATCAGGTCGCCCCGATCCCCGATGGTTTCTTCAACACCGCTTGTCAGCAGGCGTGCCCCAGCGATGCGATCGCCTTCGGAGACATCCTCGATCCCGCCTCCAAGGTTTCCAGGGAGCGGGAATCCGGACGAAGCTACCTTCTGCTGGGGTATCTCGATACCCGCCCGCGGACGACCTACATGATGCGTGTCCGCAACCCCAACCCGGCGATCCGTCCCTTTGAGCACGACCCGCTCGATCACGGCAGCCATGGGGACGACGGCCACGGCGGTGGTCATGAGGACGATCACGGGGACGAGCACCGTATTGGCGAGGGCACCGAGGCCCATTCATCGGCCTACATCGACCGCACCAAGCAGTTCATCGATCAGGGATACTCGCTCAGCCTCCGGGTCCTGAGCGGGATTCACGCATAAGCAGCGGAGCAGGAACCAGCAATGAGTGAGATGCATCCCGACCAAGCCATCGCATACCAGGCATCCGGCGCGATCGCCGCGCAGCCGGTCCCGCGGCACACCCCGACGATCCCGGGCACCCGGGACGACGGCACCCTCTCGGAAGACCCCGCCGTCCGCGCGCCGCTGGTGCTGGGCAAGCGTACTTTCGGGGATGTGACCGACATCGTCTGCGGCTACGCCGAAGCCCCGATGCCCAAGATCTGGCTCACGCTTTTCACCATCACTTCCACCATCGCCGCCGTCGGCACGGGCATGATCCTGTACCTGATCATCACCGGCGTGGGCGTGTGGGGTCTCAACAACCAGGTCGACTGGGCGTGGGACATCACCAACTTCGTGTTCTGGATCGGTATCGGCCACGCGGGGACGCTGATCTCCGCCATCTTGTGCCTGCTCAAGCAGAACTGGCGGACGGCGGTGAACAGGGCCGCCGAGGCGATGACGATCTTCGCCGTGGTCTGCGCGGGCATCTTCCCCGGGATCCACATCGGCCGGGTGTGGTTCGCGTGGTTCCTGGCCCCGGTGCCTAACTCCAACGGGATCTGGCCCAACTTCCGCAGCCCGCTGCTGTGGGATGTGTTCGCGGTTTCGACCTACGCGACCGTCTCGCTGCTGTTCTGGTACATGGGGATGATCCCGGACCTGGCGACGCTGCGTGACCGGGCGGCGTTGCGGCTGCACAAGAATGTCTCGCGTAGTTTCAAGCTGCCGATGCCCATCGGCACGGGCCTGCCCCTGGCGTTCATGCCCCGTCCGGACCGGATACGGCTATTCATCTACGGCGTGATGTCGCTGGGCTGGCGTTTCTCGAGCCGCCACTGGCACCGCTACGAGAAGGCCTACCTGATGCTCGCGGGCATCTCGACGCCGCTGGTTCTGAGTGTGCACTCGATCGTGTCCTTCGACTTCGCAACCTCGGTGATCCCCGGCTGGCACACGACGATCTTCCCGCCCTACTTCGTGGCCGGTGCGGTGTTCGGCGGGTTCGCGATGGTGCTGCTGCTGCTGATCCCGCTGCGGGTTGTTCTGCCCAACTTCAGCGACCTGTTGACGCTGCGGCACTTGGAGAACATGTCCAAAATCATCCTACTCACGGGCTCGATGGTCGGCTTCGCGTACGCCATGGAGTTCTTCATCGCCTGGTACGGCGCCAACGAGTTCGAGTTCTCGGTGTTCGCCAACAACCGGGTGAACCCGGCCCAGGCGCCCTATTGGTGGGCGTACTGGACGATGATCACCTGCAATGTGATTTTCCCGCAGCTCTTCTGGTTCCGCAGGATGCGCCAGAACCCGCTGGTGATCTGGATCGTCGCCCTGGCGGTGACCATCGGCATGTGGTTCGAGCGGTTCGTGATCATCGTGACCTCGCTGCACCGGGCCTTCCTGCCGGGCGAGTGGCACATGTTCTACCCGACATGGGTGGACATCCTGACTTTCGTGGGCTCGTGCGGGATCTTCCTCACGCTGTTCCTGTTGTTCCTCAAGTTCCTCCCGATCTTCGCTCTTTCAGAGGTCAAGATCGTGATGCCCCAGGCCCACACGGACGACCACCATTGAGCCGGGTCCCAGAAAGGAGAAGCGAGCCATGAGCGGAACAAGCATGATGACAGACTTCATTCGAGGCGCGGCGAACTACTTCCCTATGCTGCTGAGCAAGGGCGCGCCCCGTTTCATCACCGAGTCGGGCAACCCCGTGTACGGCATCATCGCCGAGTTCGACGAGACACCCAAGGTCTATAAGGCTGCCCAGCGGGTGCGCGATGCCGGGTACACCAAGTGGGACCTGCACACCCCCTTTCCGATCCACGATATCGAGGAGGCGATGGGCATCAAGACTACCAAGCTGCCGCTGATGGCGGGCGGGGCGGCGATCGTGGGCGTGCTGATCGCGGTGCTGCTGCAGTGGGGGACGACGGACTATCTGTACCCTCTGGTCGTCCAGGGCAAGCCCTACGACGCGTGGCAGCCGTTTGTGCCCATCATGTTCGAGCTGGGCGTCCTGCTGACCGCGTTCATGTGCCTCTTCGGGATGCTGATGCTCAACGGGCTTCCCCGGTGGCACCATCCCCTGTTCACCCACGAGCGTTTCTACCGGGTGGGCAACGACCGCTTCTTCATCGCCATCGAGGCCAACGACCCCAAGTTCGACCCGCTCAAGACCAAGCAACTGCTCGAAGAGATCGGCGGCACGGACATCGCACTCGTCGAGGACCACAACTGACGCCGAACCCGGACCTTTGAAACACCGCCATTGTCACGATACAGCGACCGTGAACCAGGACAGACCACAGGATTCAGCATGATTCCATCAGTCAATACAACCAGGACCCCGGGCCGAGGTGCCCTGATGTGCGTGCTCGGGCTCGCGCTGCTGGGGGCGGTCATGGGCGGGTGCCGCGGCGACCGCGGCAACGAGCCGCCCCGCCAGTTCTTCCCGGACATGGACCACCAGCCCAAGATCAAGGCCCAGAGCGAGTCCGAGTTCTTCGAGGACGGCCAGGCCCAACGCCAGCCCGTTCCGGGAACGGTTTCCTTCGGCCCCAGTAGCGTGCTCCCCGATGACGGCGAGAACACCGAATGGGCAAGTATGCGGACCGGTCAGCGGGACACGACACTCAAGGACGATGAGACCTACTACTTCGGGCTCGTCGAGGGCAGCGCCGCATCCGAGACACCGCGGTATGTCGAACGCATGCCTGTGCAGATCACCGAAGAAATGATCGCTGTAGGTGCCGAGCAGTTCAATATCTACTGCGCCGCGTGCCACGGGTACGATGCCCTGGGTATCGATTCGGGCACGGTCGGCCGGCTGATGAATGTCCGCCCGGTGAACCTGCTTGAAGAACGCTACCGGGACCGCGAGGGCGAGTTCGGCAGCGACGGGTATATGTTCCATGTGATCCGAGAGGGTCTCTGGTCGCCCGACGGGACCAACCGCATGCCCTCTTATGGGCACGCCGTGGATGAACGCGAGGCGTGGGCGATCGTTGCCTACATCCGCGTGCTGCAGGCGGCCTTCGATGTCGACGGCAATCCGACCAGTGCGAGCACGAACCAAGACGCCGACACGGCGACAACCAATGATGGGGGTGAGGGATGACCCAGATGGCCGCCGATTCTGCCAACGCCCCGGCACCCGATGTTACGGGGCTTAGCGAGGCAGACTGGAACAAGCGTCTGAACCGGATCGCCGCCGATCCACGCATGCGTGAGGAGAACATCACCCTCGGCAACGCGGCGGCACGCAAGTTCGCCATGCCCCTCTTATTCATCGGCCTTGTGGGGCTGGTGATCACGCTCGTCGGAGCGTTCTCCGTCAGCCCGCGCAACGCGCTGGGTGCCTTCGAGGTCGGCGTGTTCACGGCCCTGGCCGTTTCGCTGGGCTCGATGTTCTGGGTTATGGTCTTCCACTCGCTCAACGCGAGCTGGTCGATCACCCTCCGGCGTCAGTTCGAGAACCTGGGGGCCCTGGTCTGGGTGCCGGTGCTGATGATGGTGCTCGTGGCGGTCATCGAGATCGCGATGGGCGGCGTGCTGCTCGAGTGGCTCGGCCACAGCGATGAGTACAACCACCTGCTCGAGGTCAAGGAACCCTATCTCAACACCGGCTTCTTCGCCATTCGCGTGCTTATCTACGCCGCGGCTTGGATCCTGATTTCCCGGCGGCTGCTCTCCTTGTCGCGTCAGAGCGATGAGACGGGCAATCGGCGTCTGGGCCGCAAGCTGCGGTTCACCTCCGGTTTCGGGATCCTGATCTTCGCCCTGACCTGTGCCTTCGCGGCCTTCGACTTCCTAATGTCTCTCGACTACCGCTTCTTCTCCACGATGTGGGGGGTGTACTACTTCGCCTCCTGCGGCCTGGCCTCTGTCTCGGCCGTCGCGATCGTGGGCTTCATGCTCAACCGCGCCGGCAAGCTCCAAGGCCTGGTCACCAGCGAGCACTTCCATGATCTGGGCAAGCTGGTCTTCGCCTTCGTCGTCTTCTGGGCGTACATATCATTCTCCCAGTATTTCCTGATCTGGTACTCGAACATCCCCGAGGAGACGGCGTGGTACTACAACCGCCAGGCCTTCGGCTACCAGTGGCTCTTCAATGTCATGATCATCGGGCACTTCATCGTCCCGTTCCTGCTGCTGATCTGGCGAGGAACCAAGCGGAGCATGCTGCTGCTGAGTCTCATGGGGCTCTACATGCTGCTGATGGTTGTGATGGACATGGTCTGGATTATCCGCCCGATGGTGGACATCCATCAGGCCGGTGGGCTTGAGCAGGGCGCAGCCTCCGGGCTGGCCACGATCTGGCTCGATATCGCCGGCGTAGTCGGCGTGCTGGGCATCTACGCCGGCATGGCGGCCCTCAAGGTCGCCAAGAGCCCGCTGCTGCCCATCAAGGACCCCATGCTCCACGAAGCGATGAATCACAAGAACTATGTGTAAAGGACCAATCGACGCCCGGCACATCACCGGTCGCCAACAAGCAGACGCCCGCCAATGCGGTCGCAAACAGGAGGCTCTTCGATGAGCGCAGACGCACACGATCAGTGGCACCGCCACACACCCGAAGAGGGCGTACCCCAGCACGAGCACGGCTCGCATGCCAGCGCCAAGGCGCTGGGCATCACCTTCATCGCCATCACTCTGGGCGTGCTCTTTGTCATCATCATCCTCAAGGTGTATTTCGACAGCTATATGGATGCCTATCGCTCCGAGATCAACGAAACCAACACCGCCGCGGCGGTCTCGTGGGGCGAGAAGCAGGAGATCCTCAGCGAGATGGCCCCCTATATCCCCGACGCGGCCGAGTCCGTCATCGCCGAGTACGCAACCAACGATTAACCGAGTAAGCCACCGAACAAACAAGCCATGCCCCTCTTCTCACGCCCCAACCCGCTGAAAATGCTCCTCGCGATCGCGATCGTGCTGTCGCTCGCTACCCACGCATCGGGCCAGCGGCTGCTCGATCGCAGCGAGGTCGACGAACTCAACGGCGTTGAGGTCCAGGAGCAACTGGGGAACCATGTCCCGCTGGGTGCAGTCTTCACCGACCACGACGGCGAATCGGTCGAACTGGGGACCTACTTCGACGGCGAGACACCCGTCATCCTGGTGATGGTGTACTACGAATGCCCGGTCGTCTGCCCCGTGGTGCTCTCCCAGCTCACCGCCTCGCTCAATAAGCTCGATTACACGGCCGGCGAAGACTTCCGTCTTCTGGTGATCAGCTTCGATCACGAAGAAACAACGATGCTGGCGATGGGCGAACGCACCAAGTTCCTCGGCGCATACAACAAAGGCGAAACCCGCGAGGCCTTCAACGGCATCGCATTCCACACCGGTGATGTGCCCAATATCCGCGATCTGGTCAACTCGATCGGTTTCAGCTTCAACCCGGTCGGCAAGGGCGACTATTCTCACCCGATCTCGCTGATGATCCTGTCCCCCGAGGGCAAGGTCACCCGGTACATGTACGGCTTCGACTACCCGCCGCAGGAACTCAAACTCTCGCTGCTCGACGCCTCTGAAGGCAAGATCGCCCAGAGCTTTGGGGACCGGCTGCTGCATTTCTGCTACCGCTTCGATCCCACACAGGGCGGCTACTCGCTCCACGCCTTCCGTGTCATGCAACTCGGGGCGATCCTGACCGTGATCCTCATCGCCATCGGGCTCACGCTGCTGTTCATGGGCGAACGCGTGCGTCGCCGGAACTACGAGGCGCGACTTGAACACGGCGACGATGAACCACGGAACCCACACTCAACACTGAACAAATCATCGAACCCCACCTCCGGCCCGCTGGCCGGGGCCAACACAGGGCATGTGTCATGATGATGCAAACCATTGCGAACACACAACCCGCTATCATCGAGCGGATGATCTTCGGCGATCGAATGCCGGGCGACGAGGCCGCGGCTTGGTCCGACGGCCTCTTCATGATGATCCTCTGGTTCTCAACCTTCTTCTTCGTCGTGTTGATGGGGCTGATGGTCTACTTCGCCATCAAGTACCGCCGCCGCCCGGGCGTGGCCCCGATGCCCTCGCCGCACCACAACACCATGCTCGAGGTCTTCTGGACCGTGGTCCCCTCGTCGAGCCTGATCGTGATGTTCGTGCTGGGATTCCAGGGCTACACGATGAAGCTCGTGTCGCCCCAGGACGCCATGGAACTCCGCATCCAGGGCTTCAAGTGGGCGTGGGTCGCCACCTACCCCAACGGCACAACCTCCCCCGAACTCCAGCCCCTCTCCAAGCGGACTACCCCCGAGGGCGCGATCATCGCCGGGAAAGAGTTCCCGATCTTCTATCTCCCCGAGGACACCAATGTCACCCTGCGCATGCAGTCCTCCGATGTGATCCACTCCTTCTGGATCCCCGATTTCCGCGTCAAAATGGATGTCATCCCCAACCGCTACACCGGCTACTCCTTCCGCACACCCCGCCTGACCGGCGATGATGTCTATATCCATCAGGAGACCGGCGAAGAAATGCTCGGCCGCGATATGTGGGCGTTCTGCGCGGAATACTGCGGGGATGAACACTCACGCATGGCCGCCACCATCCGCGTGGTGCCCCAGGAGATCTACGACCAGAAGATGCAGGACTGGGGCGTCAAGCTTCCCCCGGTCGAACTCGGCCGTCAGCTCTACCGCCAGATCTGTGCAAGCTGCCATTCACTCGACGGCAATAAACTGATCGGTCCGCCGTGGAACGCATCGAGTGATGATGACTCCGAATACGGCTATGGCTACCCCGTCACCCTCGACGACGGCAGCACACACATGCGTGATCCCAACTATTACCGCGAGTCGATCCTGGATCCAAACGCCAAAATCGTCAACGGCTACGCCGCCGCCATGGCCAGCTACCAGGGCCAGCTCTCCGACGAAGAGATCGACGGCCTCATCGCCTTCATCGGCTCACTCTCCGACCTCGGGCCCGCCCAGGGAGAGGACGACCCCGATGTGACCGGACCCGGCAACGAGGCGGCCGACGAACCAACGCTTGACCAGGCGGAAGAACCCGCCGGGAGTGACTCATGAGCACCGATACCCACGCAACCTACCACGACGAGGGGTCTTACCTCAGCGGCCCTCCCGGCATGATGGCCAAGATCTGGCAGTGGATGACCACGGTCGACCACAAGAAGATCGGCGTCATGTACCTCTTCGCCGTGCTCTTCATGTTCTTCGTCGGCGGCGTCGCCGCGCTGCTGGTCCGCTACGACCTGCTCGACCCGCTCCGGACCCAAGAGATCATCAACGCCGCCGGTGAGATCGAGGTCATCGTCACCGGCGACAACCTCAGCACGCTCTTCGGCGGGATCATGGGCGATATCCCAGAGACCCAGCTCTACAACCGCGCCTTCACCCTCCACGGCGCGGTGATGGTCTTCATGTTCATCGTCCCCTCGATCCCCGCCTCACTGGGCAACTTTTTCCTGCCCATCATGGTGGGTGCGAAGGATGTGGCATTCCCGCGCCTCAACCTGCTGAGCTGGTACATCTATGTTTTCGGGGCCCTCTTCGGGGTGCTCTCGATCCTGCTGGGGGGTGTGGACACGGGATGGACCTTCTATACGCCCTACTCAACCACTACAGACGCCGATCACTGGCGTGTGGTGCTGATGGTCTCGGCGGCCTTCATCCTGGGGTTCTCCTCGATCCTCACCGGGCTCAACTTCGTGGTGACCGTGCACAAGCTGCGCGCCCCGGGGATGGGCTGGTTCGACATGCCACTGTTTATCTGGGCTATCTACGCGACCGCCATCATCCAGGTACTCGCGACCCCTGTCATCGGTATCACCCTGCTGCTTCTGGTGTTTGAGCGGCTGATGAACATCGGGATCTTCGATCCCGCCATGGGCGGCGACCCGGTCCTCTATCAGCACTTCTTCTGGTTCTACTCCCACCCCGTGGTCTATGTGATGATCCTCCCCGGCTTCGGCATCATCTCCGAGCTTCTCGCCGTCCACTCCCGC
>JBBDKK010000210.1:0-10993 GCA_040879395.1 Phycisphaerales bacterium | reverse complement strand
ATCGTCCGCCACGGGCTTTCCCAGCTCCCCCACTGCCGAAATGAGGGGCTGCGGGCGCTCATCACCGCATCCGGGCTGGACTCGGAGAAAATCGATACCGACGCCGTGGGTTTTCGCCTGGCCCCCCGCCTCAACGCCATCGGCCGCCTCGGCCACGCCCGCGATGCCCTGGAACTCATGACCGAAGCCACCGGCCCGCGGGCGATGCAACTCGCCGAGCAGCTCTCGCGCGTCAACGAGGACCGCAAAGCCCGGGAACTGGCCATCCTCACGCAGGCCAACGAGATGGCCCAGGATCAGGGCATGACCGCCCCCGGGTCACGCGCCATCGTCCTGGCCCACGAGGATTGGCACCCGGGCATCGTGGGGATCGTCTGCTCCAAGCTCGTCGACCGCTACGCCCGCCCCACCATCCTGATGCAGAAGACCCCCCAGGGCTGCAAGGGCTCGGGCAGGAGCATCGAATGCTTCCACCTCCACGCCGGGCTCGGGGCCTGCGCCGAGCACCTGATGTCGTTCGGCGGCCACGACATGGCCGCGGGCATGCAATGTGCCCCCGAGCGATTCGAGACATTCCGCGATGCCTTCATCCAGCACGCCAACGACCGCCTATGCGATGACGACCTTGTCCACCACACCCGCTACGACTGCTCCGCACGGCTCGAAGAACTCACCGCCACCGCCGTCCGCCAGCTCGATCGCCTCGCCCCCTTCGGCGCGGGCAACGGCCGCGTCCGCATCCGCCTGACCGGGATCAAACTCAACGGCTCGTGCGATCCATTCGGAAAAACCGGCAACCACCTCTCGCTGCGCATCGGCTCCGCCGGCGGCAACGGCCCCGCCGTCCGGGTTGTCGGCTGGGGGTGGGCCAGGCACGCGGCCGGGATCCCCAACGGGGCCCCCGTGGAGATGATCGTCGAGCCCGTCCTTTCCACATGGAAAGGAAACACCCGCATCGAACCGGTGCTGGTCGATCTGCGGGTGCTCTAGCGTTCTGGTATGTATGGGTCAGCCCGCGGACCTGCTCAGTCGACGACCACTCCGGCGTAGGTGCCGCTGGTGATCTGCGTGAGCATCTTGGCGTAGCGAGGGTTGCTCGGTTCAAGCTCGACCGCCCGCGTCACGCTGGCGATCGCGTCCTTCTGCCGGTCGAGGTCCGTGAGAACCAGCGCCCGGAAGGCGAACATCCCCGCATCAACGGGCCGACGCCGCAAGGCGTTCTCGATCGAGGCGAGCGCGGAGTCCAGGTCGCCGGTCTGGCGGTGGTACATCGCGTAGAGCAGGTAGCCATCGTGGGCATCGGGCGCCATCGCGACCACGCGTGAGGCCGCCTTGCGGACGCCGCGCATGTCGTTGAGCATGAACGAGGCGTTGGCCATGCCCACCCACGAGTCCACATCGCTCTTGCCCTCGCTCGATGACAGCAGCTCCTGATAGATCGACCGCGCCTCGATCGCCCGGCCCGTGTTGGCCAGGGCCTTGGCGTGCAGGATCTTCAGATCGCGCCGCTCAGCGTTCTTGGGCTTCTTGAGCAGCAGCGAGATATTGCGCTCGGCATCGTTCCACTTGCCCGCCTGAAGCTGCGCATGCACGAGGTCCTCCACGATGCCCTCATCGTCCGGCGCCAGCATGCGTGCCTCATCGAAGCACTTGACCGCAAGGGCGGTATCACGCTCGATCAGCGCGATATGCCCCAGTGTCTGGCGGATGCCCGCGTTGTTCTCCGCCATGGGGATCGAACCGAGGTAGGCCTTGGCGTCCTCGATCCGGTCGAGGTCGATGAGCATCTCCGCCGCCGCCACCGCGTAGACAGGGTTGTAATCGTCCAGCTCGCACGCCTGCTCGAAGCTTGCCTGAGCCAGCTCCGGCTGGTTGATCCGCTCGTGGATCACGCCGAGGTAGTAGTGCCCGTCCGAATCGTACGGGTCGAGCGTCACCGCCGTGTTGAGCGTCTTGAGCGCGTTGCTCAGGTCACCCATCTCGATCAGGATGCGGCCCTTGAGCACATGCGACTTGACGACCGTGTCGTTGATCGACAAGGAGGTCTCGACCTTGTCCAGCGCCTTCTCCAGATCGCCGGCGAGGAACGCCTGACGCGCAAGCTCCCATTCGGTCGCGCTCTTGAGGAAGCTCATCCGTTCCTTGGCCGCCGAGACGCCCTGGCGGGTGTAGTTCCCCTGGCCGGCGCAGCCCGCGAGGGTGGCGATCAGCAGGGATGAGGAGACGAGAAGGGTCCGGGAGTTCGATCTGTGCATGGCGGTGCTCCTGAGTTCGGCCTGAGTACGATGACTGATTCGACCCGATCGACCCGCTTACTCAGTGAAATCCGCGAAATCGTCACCACCGGTCGGCACATCGGTGAAGGTCGCCGCCGCGTCGTCATCGCTGACGACATAGTCGTATCCAAGGGGCCAATCCAGACGCAGTGCGCCACCACCGGGCAGCGGGATGATGAGCTGCCCCGAGAAGCCGTCGGCCACGGTCACAAACGGATCAATCCCGTCGTCCTCGCTCGCATCGGCGGTCTGGGTCGCCTCGGTTGCCGGCAGCTCCACGCCGGTCTGCTCGCCCGTCACGACGGCCTTCATCTGATCGAAGCTGCTGCCGGTCCCGGCCGCGGCCTCGTTCTCAACTGTTTCGGGCAGGACGGGCCCCTCGACGGCGGCGGTCTGATCAACCGTCTGGTCACCGGCCTGGTCGGGCGTGAACTGGGTGAAACCCTCGTCCTCGCTGTAGCCCCATGTTTCATAGTCGTCGTTCGTGTCCTCAAGAGCGAATCCCGGCTCGCCCACATCCTCGGCGGGCAACTCGAAATCGTCGTACCCACTGGAAACCTGCCCCGTGGGGACCTCGGCCACCGCGTCGGTAGCCGACTCGGTCGTTGCCCCGTCGTTCGCTTCCGGTCCCTCGGCGGTTGCCGCCTCAGTGAACTCCGGCAGCGGCGTGGCGAAGGGGTCGATGGTCCCGGTCGCATCGACCGAACCGGCCGGATCGCTGAAGTGCAGCTCGTCGTTGAGCATGCCCTCCATGATGCTGCGGCTGGGCATCGTCCGCATCTCGCCGGTCAGCTCGGTCCGCAGGGCCCGTGCATCGGGCGATGTCGGCATCAAGCGAAGGGCCCGATCGACCTTGGAGAGCGCCTCCTCGATCCGGCCCTCGTCGGCCAGGTCGCGTGCCTCGATCAGGAACTGGCCCACCCGGCGCTCACGCGACCAGGGGAGAAGCCCCTTGCGGGCACCGTAGCGGGCGTGCTCCACATACTGGTTGCCCATGTCGCCCGCCTCGGCGAGCACGGTGTCGTTGATGATCGAGGGCGTGATCATGAAGATGATCTCCGACCGCTCGATGTTGTCGTCGTTGCCGCGGAAGCCCTGCCCGATGAGCGGGATATCGCCCAGCACAGGAACCTGGCGCCGGCTCGAAGTCGTGCGCTCGGTAAAGAGGCCGCCGAGCACCGCCGTCTGGCCGTCGCGGAGCATCACATTGGTGGTCATGCTCGTCTCGTCCTTGTCGGGGATCGTGTTGCCGTCCTCCGTACGCAGCGAGTAGTTCGACACCTCGGGACGCAGCTCAAGGCGGATCAGACCGCTCTTGGACACAAACGGCCGAACCGAGAGCGTCGTGCCGACCTCAAGGAACTCGACCGACTGAGAAGTCGAAGTGTCGGTCGTGGTCGTGTTCAGATAGCCAACCCGACGCCCCACCAGCACCTTGGCCGGCTGACGGTTGAGCGTGAGAAGCTTGGGGTTCGAGACAACGGTGACATCCGTCACCTGATCCAGGACGCGGAGGAAGACCGAAACATCATCGGATACCACGCCCAGCTTGAGTGTCGATGGCCCGCCGAGGTTGCCCACATTCGAGCCCACCCCAAACCCGTCGCCATCGGCGCCCGCCGCGGGGACCGCGGTCCCGTCGATCGTCTCACCCACGCCACCGATCATGGCATCCACAACATTCAGCGGGCCCCCGATGCTCTCGCCAAGGAAATCTCCGATATCCATGTCCGAGATGATCGAGAAGTCCATGCCGAAGGCGTTGGCCTCAGTGAGCGAGGTCTGCAGGATCGTGGCTTCCACCAGCACCTGCGCCGGCTTGGTGTCCAGCTCGGCGATCAACGCCTCGATCTCGTCGATGTTCTCCTGAAAGTCGCTGATCACGATCGTCGCACTCGACGCGTAGTTGTCCGCGCCAGTCGGGCTTTCGGCGAGTGTGAACGCCTCGGTGGCCGCGTTGGAAGTGATCGTGCCCGACTCGGAAAGCAGCATCTTGGCGAACTCAGCCGCGTCGGTCGCGTTGAGATAGTCCAGGTCGATGATCCGCGTCATCGGACGCCGCGAGAGGGCCTCGAACTCCGCAAGCTCCTCGGCCGTGTACACATAGATGAAGTTGCCCTTCTCGATATAGCCGTTCCCGTTGACATGCAGGATCGAATCAAGCGCCTCGTAGAAGCTCACCCCGTAGAGATCGGCCGTAACCGTCGCCTTGACATTGTTGGAGCTGATGATGTTCCGCTGCGACTGGATCGAGAGAAGCTGGAGAATGTTCCCCAGATCCTCGTTGTTCACATGCAGATCGACAAGATCGTATTCCGAGACATCCACGGCCCCCGCAAGCTCCTCGAGGTCGTCCTCGTTCGACTCCGCGGCGGTCCCGCTCATCTCCCCGCCCTCGTAGTCCTCGTAGTAGAGTTCTGACTCATCGCCGTAGAAATCTTCAAGCTCCTCGGTCTCCGGCTGGCTCTGCTGCGAACCGGCCTTGGCCTGGTTCTTGAGCGCGGCCAGCAGGCCGAACCCGCCCGAGTCCTGGGCCGTCGCGCTCCCCGCCAGCATTGCCAGCACGAGGGCCGGCATGATCCCCTGGCGGAGACCCATTCCAAGCAGATCGGTCTTGAAGGTGCGGTTGGTGTCATGGTTGCTCATGGTTCGATCCTCAGCGTTCGCGGCGTTGGCCTGCGTGGATTTTGTCCCGTGCACGGGTGGTATTGCTGCATTCCGATCGACCCATCGGGCCTGTGACTTTGCGCAGACCTTGTGCTTTCGCGCAACGACCGGCCGCATAAACGGACCGGCGAGGGCCGATAACGACCTCAAGAGTGTGAACTTACGGATGCTCTGCCGATGATCCGGCCGCATCGCCGGACCCGGTCTTGGGCCCGGCTTCGGCGTCTGATCCACGCCCGTCCGGGGTGGTGAACGCATCACCGCCGGCCGGATCGTCCCCGTCCGCCTGCCGCTCCTTGGGATCGGCGTACGCGCTGCGGGGGATGTCCGTCACCAGACGCAGCTTGGCCCAGATCAGCACCCCGGCAAGCGTGCCCAGGCACAACAGCAGCGCGATCCCCCGGGTGGACCGGGAGATCGTGAAGCGGCGCTTCCGATTGGAGCTGTGGCCGGGCTGTTGGCCAGATTGGTGACCAGTTTGGTGGACAGAGTTGTGATCGGATTGGTGGTGCTGGTCGCCGGGCATCGGTGGTTCCCCCTCGCCCGACATCGGGCTTTCCCCCCCGGTTCTTGCGTCCGGGAGCCATCTTCCGCCCGATCAACCGACCCGAGCCGTTACAGCCGGATCAATCCAGACGGGTCACAGTCACACGCCCGGTAAACGCCGCGACATCGATCCTGAACCTGCTCAGCGGCCCCGCCAGCACGATCGAGCCCCCGTCGCTGAGGTTGCTCGACCCCGGCGTCGACACCGGTCCACCGATCTCGTCATAGATCAGGATGTGGTCCCCATCGAAGTTCACCGACTCGATCACCGTCCCGCCGAAGATCTCATCATTGAGCGACACCCGGTACCGCTGCCCCGGACCGCTGTTGTCATACAGCGCATCATTATCAACATCGATCGTCGTCCCGTTGACCTGCACCAGCGTGTACTCGTTGTTGTCGATATCGAACACGATCGCCCGCTGCTCCTGGTACCCAAGCGCATCCATCTGGGCGAAGGTGATATCCGCCACCACCGTCCGCACGGCCGATTGGATCCGCAGCACCCCCACCTGGCCAAGCGACGGCGCGACCAAGGCACCGGCAATCCCCAGGATCACCACCACCACCAGCACCTCAACCAGGGTGTAGCCGCGGGAAAGCCGAGATGTACGCATACTGCGATTGCCGACCATGTGCTCGCTCCAGACCCCCGGTGTGCCGCCGGATCAGTTCCGCGGAAGCGGCTGATCGTCCTCGTCAAAGCCCCCCGCCCAGATATCACCGGTGGTCTCGTTGTAGATCCACGCGTAGGTGTTCTGGAACGAATCATCAGGACCCTCGCCGATGACGATCACCCGCTGGTTGTCGCCCCCGACATACGGGTTGGTCGGCGCTTCCTTGAGATACTCGCCCGAGTTGGCGATCAGATCGCCCCAGGTCCCGTCCCCCGCCGCAACATTGGGCAGCGTGTTCTCGTTGCGGACCTGGTACACCTCCACCGCCCGGCGCAGCTTCCGCAGCTCCGTGTAGGTCGTGCTCACCGAAGCTTCGCTGACCGCTCCCACAAACTGCGGCACCACGATCGCCGCCAGAATCCCCAGGATCACCACGACGATGAGAATCTCGACCAGTGTGAACGCCCGACGGGCCTGTGTGAACATCGCTTGTCTCCCCTGTAAACTGGTGAATGAGCACAGAGCCCATTTCTGGGCTCCGTGTCGATTGCGTTCGGCGAGTAAGCGTTACGGAGCCGCGGAAGCAGGCGCGCCGGCGGCGATGTTGCCTGTGTCCTCATCGTAGTGCCAGCCCGTGCTGTCATCGTAGAGGATGCTCTCGCTGCTCTCACCGTCAGAGTCCCACGCAGTGACTTCAAAGGTGTTGCTGAAAGGATTGATGGGCAGTTCCTTGAGGTAATCACCATCGAGCATCACGCTCCAGCCCAAATCACCGTTGTCCGCGGCCGCATTGAGTTCGGCGACGGTGGGGTAGGTGCCGTTGTTCTGAGCGGCATAAAGCTCAAGCTGGTTCTCGATGGTCGAGACCTGGGTGGAAATATTGCCCGTCCGCGCTTCATTCGCCGCGTTGGTAAACTGCGGCACGACGATCGCCGCGAGGATCCCGAGGATCACCACAACAATCAGGATTTCGACAAGGGTGAACCCCTTTGCCATTGACTTGCGATTCGCATACATTGGTTTGTCTCCTTCAAAACGACTCATGAGTTGACACGCCTTGCTGGTCCGGCTTCGCCGGTCGGTCCCGCTGATGGATCGTTCCTCCTAGGATCCATCACGCCGGACGCCCACTGGCGGCTACACACCGCACCTTGCAAGTCCAAGCGTGCCAAACATTTCATCGTCATGCACACCGATCCGGGTCACTCGCGATCTGCCCCGGCCCGCCAAACCCAACTCACTGGGGACACCTACCGCATCCGTGCCGGTTGTGCGGGCCAAAACCCAGTTTGCAAGGGAGATTTCGGACCTCCCCACAGCCCGATATCACCCACGAAAAAACGGGCCGCCAGGGCCCGTTCAGGTGAAATCCATCAAGCAGATCCGTTATCGGCCGCCAGCTTCTCGGTTCCAGGTTGCGGATTCTGGGTGCCCCGACTCGCCGTCTTCGGCGCAGTCGGGTCTTCCACCGCACTGCGCGGCGGCACCGCGAGTACAGGCACCCAACCGATCACCGGCTGCGATCAACGGCCGCTCATCGTCGCCGCGTCCGATTCCCGATTGAGAATCAGCGGCACTAGCGAGTCGTTGGTCACCTCAAGCGCGCCCATCGTCGCCACCGCCACCGTCGCCAACTCATCGTCCTCCGACTGGGCAAGCTCGATCAGCCGCCGGATCTGCCGGTTGTCAAGCTGGTTGCCGTGCCGCTTGCCCGAATCGGCCACGATCGTCAGCAGTTCGGTCTGGATCTCCGCGCTGCTCTCAAGCGCCCGGTTCATGATCGCCTGTTGGGCGACGGGCTGGGGCATATAGGAGATGATCTCCGCGACATCCAGCAGGTTGAACCCGTCGACCTCATCGAGCACATCGATCAGGATCGAGGCCGCATCGGAAACGCTCAGCACCTGGTTGTTGGAGATCGCCAGGTTCCGCAGAACCTCGATCGACCGCGCGGTGTACGCCTCGGCCTCCTCGGGCGAGATCGGGCCGCCGGAAGCAACCTCCAGCAGCGTGGTCACCGATTCATCGAACGCCTGGGGGCTGATCGACGCCCGACGCACCGAGACGGTCTGGTCCCGGTTGTACTGCCGCGCCATCTGGGTTGTGTCGTCCGGGCCCAAGAGCGCCAGGATCGGCGTCACCGCCAGCTTGTTGTCCGCCCGAGCCGTCTCAACCGCCATCATCGTGCTGTCGTAGCCCTGCGCCGTCACGATCAAATCAATCGTCGGCGTCTCGGCGATCGCCGCCTCGATCTGCCCAAGCCCCTCGGGTGCCGGCGGCAACACCGTGAACCCAAGCTGTTCGAGCGAGGTCCGGTACTGGTCATAGACCTCCCGGTCACTGCCCGTGAGCACCACCGCGTGCAGCGATGAAGCATCGCGGACCGCGCTGGCCAGCAGCGGGATCACCCGCTCAGAGCCGTTGAACGATTCTGCCGGCTGCGCCTGACCCAGCGCAAGCGCCGCCTCAAACTGCACACGCCGGTTCTGATAGTTCAGCGATTCCAGCAGCGGATACCGTTCGTCCACCGCCTGCCCCCACAGCAGCCGCGACCCAGCCGTCTGCGAGATCGCATCGATCGCGCTGCGGACCAGCGGCGTGTCGCGGTTGTCGATCCCGCGACGCAGCACAAGCTGATCGATCTCGGGCCCAACCGCAATCCCGTAATACTCCGCGCTGCGACGGCTGCCGGGGTACACCGGGTTCTCGTAACCATCCGGGGCATCAAAAGTCCGCGAATAGTTCGAGGCAACCCACAACGCCAGCGTCTCATCATCCTGCGGCTCGATCTCCAGCGACCGCTCAGACATCCGCATCGCCATCGCCTCGTGGAAGACCGGCGTCCGGATCGGGATCATCACCAGACCCAGCCCGGGATCGAAATCCCAGACAAGCTGGTGGTCCTCGCCCGGGAAACTGGTCAGCTCCGCCGGCTCCGAATAATAGGAATCGGCGAGCAGGGAGTACATATCCGAAACATCGCTGCTCGGGTTGCCGCCCAGCCGCGAGATCGCCCGCCCGGTCGCCTGGCGGACCGCGTCGGTCTTTGTTGATTGGTACAGATCGATCAGCACCGGAAGACTGGTTCGATAGGGAATCAGCCCCAAAACCTCCGCAACCGACTCCTGCCGCACCGGATCAAGCCCGGGTAGCGCGGTGATCAGCGGCACGATCGCTTGACGCCCCATGTCCACCATCAGCCGCTGAACCTGCGCCTTGAGTGCCAGGTCACGCTGCTGAAGATACGCATCGAGCAGCTGCGGCATCGCGTACTCGCCGGCGACCATCAGCCGCTCACGCGCGATCGAGCGGGCCCGAAGCCCCCCGGTCAGCAGCTCGATGTTCCGGGCGATCTCATCGGGGTTCCGAGCACGCGCCAGCTTGCCCTCGCGGAACAGCGAATCAAGCCCCGCCGCGATCGGCTCCACCACAGGCACACGCATACCCGCGGCAACCGCCTCCTCGAAACGCTGCTGCTCACGCGATTGCTCAATCAGATCCACAAACTCCTCGGACGAAAGCCCCGATTCCAGCAACCGGTTGCCTAAGTCCGCGGCCACATCAAACCGAGCGATCTTCACGAAGTGGATGAAATCCTTCAGAAGCTCAAGATGGTTCACCGAGCCCTCCTCGGGCTGGGCGGTGGCCGCCGCCGCGGGAACCGAGGGGACCCAAACCGCGGCCGAACCGGCGGCGAGGGTGAGCGAGAGGGATATTCCGGCGATGTTTCGGTTCACAAAGCGCACATTCGTCTCCTGTGGGCCTGATACAGGGGGTCCAGGCAACTGCTGATAGGCGAAGGACGCATGGGGCCCATGATCGCCGGGAGGGGTCATCATATACGAACAGCCGGGGCAGGGTGTTGCCCGGCTCTGGAAAGAAGGGGCTAACTGTATCGGACCCCGGCCCCCGCTGTCAATCAGGACACCCACCCCCAAAACCAGTACCCATAACCTCAGCCCAACCCGCCCGACAACGCCCCCACGCGTCCGAATATCCCGGATATGCACGAAACGCTGGTCAATCCGCTACAGGCGTCAAGCAAAGGCACGCTCGCGACGATGAATCCGGAGATGCGGCGCACGATGCCTGCGCCGATCCCACTTCACATGCGTACCCCGAGGTGACCCGATGCCAATAGAGAAAGATGTGCTGACGACCGGAGAGGTCGCCAAAATCTGCAATGTCGCCCCCAGAACCGTCTCAAAATGGTTCGATTCGGGCCAGCTCAAGGGCTACCGGATCCCCGGCTCCAAGGACCGACGGATCCCGGTCTCAGAACTCTACCGCTTCATGAAGGCCCACCACATCCCCATGGACGGCATCGCCAGCGGAAACACCCGCGTGCTCATCATCGACGGCGACCGCGAGGTCTCCGATGTCCTCGAACGGGTCCTCCTCGAGCAGACAAACTACGAGGTCTCCGCCGCCAACACCGCCTTCGCCGCCGGCCTCGAGTGCGAACGCTTCCGCCCCCATGTCGTCCTCATCGATGTCCACATCTCCGAAAGCGAGCCCCGCGCCATCGCACAGCTCGTCCGCTCCAGCGAGGCCATGGCCATGACCAAACTCATCGCCATGTCGGGAAAACTCACCGACGGCCAGGCCCAGGGCCTCCGCAGCGCGGGTTTCGACGGCTTCCTCAAAAAGCCATTCCAGGTACGCATGGTCGTCGAAGCCATCGAACGCGCCACCAACATCGCCGCCTGATCCCCGAATCAATCCAGAACCCCACCATTTCACCCTCGATCGCAAGGACGCGATCGAGGGTGATTCTTATTCTGGGTTTTTTACCACCCACATTCATTCCCGCCTCAACCGCGACGCTCCCGGTCGGTAACCCCAGCGGGTCCCCCACGCACCGGAGCCACCAGATGCCAAAGCACC
>JBBDKK010000209.1:0-11041 GCA_040879395.1 Phycisphaerales bacterium | reverse complement strand
GGGCCAACGAGCGGGCCCGCTCGAAGGCGGCTTCCAGATCCTCGAGTTCCGAGGCCGAAACCCGTCCCTCTTCTGCGCGGCGTGGGGCATCGGCCTGCCCGTTGGTGGATACCGGCGCAGCGTTGCGGATCTCCACGGCTTCATCGTTCTCCGGGCGGTCCATGTCCTGCATCAGCGAAGTATCGACCTCGTCGTCCGGCTGGCCATCTTCCGCGGCCCGCTCATCGGACTCGGTGGTGTCCTGCTCCGGTTGTGGCCGAGTCTCGGGCTGGCTCTGCGGCTGGCGGTCCTGATCGCGCGGCTGGGGCTGGCTGTCACGCTGGGGCCGGCTCTGGGGTTGGTCGGTGGGCGCCTGTTCGCCTTGTGATGCCCGCCACGCGCGGACCTCGTCGCCATGGGCCGGGCGCAGGGTGTTGGTTTTGACATAGCCCACCGCGCGCTCGCCCTCGGGGCCCCGCGGCGTGCGGACGCGGTAGCCGACGGTCGAGCCGGCGTCGTTGGTCAGGGTCTCGATCACCTCAAGCTCGGTCCCGGCTGACAGGGGCGTGGTGTACATCTGCTTCCACGATCCCGAAAGGCCCAAAAGCTGGGACGGTGCCCGCAGGCGCGAATCGACCTTGAGTGTCACACGCCGTGCATTGCCGGAAGCATCGACCTCGGCGACGGGCACGAAGGCCCCGATACCGCGTGGCACGGCCACCATTGTGTAGCTGCCGGAAGTCCCCATCGTCTCAAGGACGGTCCCTTTATCGAGCTGGGCGACGGCGTAAAACACATCCTGATCGCCGCTGCGCATCGCGGCACTCTCGGCCTCGATCACCATGTGCGAGACTTCGTCCTGATAGGCGGCCATACTCACGACCGCGTGGGCCGCGGCGGCGGGCAGGGTGATGGCGGACGCCCCCATCGCGATGCACGCGGCGGGGATGGAAAGATGGGTAAAGATTCTGCTATGCACGGCTGCCTCCTTGCGCGATCCCGGTCGCTGGGCGTGGGTCCGGGCCGACCAATGGCGGCCCCGCGGCCGACAGATCACCGCGGGAGTTCCGCCGCATCCGGGCCGCGGGTAAAGTGTACACACGCGCACGCGAGCGGGTGAGGTTCTTGGGGCGTGCCCACGACACGGGATTGATTCCAACCTATCGTTTGGGTATGCCGAACCCCGCCTCCTCCCGACCGATGCCGCAAGCCGCATTCCCCGTGTTTCTGGCCACCGCGTTGCTCGCCTGCGCGGGCTGCTCATCGCCCATCGAGCGTCAGAGCGAGCGGGAGATGCAGCGGGCCATGATCAACGCGATCGAGACCGAACTCGGCCACGCCCGCGAGCATCCGGCGCCCCGATCCGTCTCGATGTCGCTGGACTTGACGAAGCTGGAAATCCGCGAGGACCACCTCGAAACCATCAGCCGCGAATACTCACCCGCCGGGTACCTCGAACAGATCAGCGCGGCCTATCCGGACGAAGAAAACCCCATTTCCCGGCTCGTGGGCGAGGATCTGATGGGTCAGGAAACCCGGCTGGTCGGGCTCTCACTCGAACAGACGATCCAGACCGCGGTGGGCAACAACCTGAGCGTGGAGGTCGCCAGCTTCGAGCCGGCCATCTCCCAGAGTGCCCTGACCCAGGCCGAGGCCCAGTTCGACTGGCTCTTCTTCGCCGAGGCCGTCTATCAGGATTCGGAGGTTCCCCAGGCCAACCAGGGCTTCGGGGGCGGGGCCCTGATTATCCGCGAGGCCCAGCAGGTGGGCGATGCGAGCGTCGGGATCGGCCGCCAACTCACCACCGGGGGTACGGTGGAAATCTCCAGCACGATCAACTACTCGCATGTGGAGAGTTCGTTCTTCGGCTCGCCGCCGAGTCTCAACCCGGCCCACGCCGCGGGCTTTGCGCTCAACCTCACCCAGCCGCTGCTGCAGGGGTTTGGTCGCGACACGAATTTGGCGCAGATCTACCTCGCCCGCAACGCCGAGCGCACCAGCGTGGCGTCGCTCAAGTCCACGCTTATCGAGACCGCGGCCGAGACCGAGCGTGCGTACTGGGAGCTGGTGCTGGCCTATAAGGAGCTGATCATCCGCGCCAAGCTCGTCGAGCGCGGCATCGAGGTCCGCGAGGACATCAAGGCCCGGCGGGTGCAGGACGCGCGCCAGGCCCAGGTCGCTGACGCCGTGGCCCGCGTGGAACGGCGACGCTCGGATCTGCTGGTGGCCCGCACAAACCTGCGGCTGGCCAGCGACCGGCTCAAGGCACTGATCAACGACCCGGCCCTGCCGGTGGGCTCGGAACTGCTGATTGTCCCCAGCGAGGATGTGCTGGCCGAGCCGATCAGCTACTCGCTGCTCGACGCCATCACCGCCGGGGTGCAGCAGCGCCCGGAGATGCAGATCGCCCTGCTCACCATCGACGACGCCTCCATCCGCCAGCAGGTGGCCGACAACCAACGCCTGCCCCGCCTGGACCTGCAGGCCCAGGCCCGGCTGCTGGGGCTCGATGATTCCTTCGGCGATGCCTACGAGGATTCGACCGAAAGCCGGTTCGTCGACGACTGGCTTCTGGGCATCCGCTTCGAGCAGCCCATCGGCAACCGCGCCGGCGAGGCCGGGTACCGCCTGGCACGACTCGAACGCATGCAATCGGTCGTGCAGTATCGCCAGACGGCCCAAAATATCGTTCTGGAGATCAAGAACGCCCTCAACGCCGTGGCCACCAACGGGGCACTGATCGAGCAGACCACCCTCTCACGCGTCGCCCAGGGCGAGGCCCTGCGGTCGCTGGTCGTGGAAAAAGAGCTGACCAACATCGGCTACTCCGTGGAACGGTTGAATCTGGAACTCAACCAGCAGGAGGCCCTGGCGCAGGCGGAGATCGCCGAGGCCGCCGCGCTGACCAACTACAGCCAGGCGCTGGTGGACCTGCACGCCTCGATGGGGACCATCCTCGAACGCTCACGCATCGACTTCGTCGTCCCCGATGCCAACCAGCTCGCACCGGGCGAATCCGCCCTCGACTACAAGGTCGACATGAACGAAGATTCCGACCAGCCCGCGCCCGATGCGCAAGAGCCGGGCGATGGCTGAGATCGCCTCCGGACCCGAGGCCATCGCCGAGGCGGTCCGGCGACTGCTCGGCGGGCGGCTGGTGGCCTTCCCCACCGAGACGGTCTACGGCCTAGGTGCCGATGCGCTATCGGCTGAGGCGGTGGAAAAGGTCTTCGCCCTCAAGGGCCGACCGGCCGGGAACCCGCTGATCGTGCATGTGGCGGGGGTCGAGATGGCCCGGGCCGTCACCGCCGACTGGCCCGAGGCGGCAGGGAGGATCGCCGACGCCTTTTGGCCGGGCCCGGTGACAATCGTGCTTCCCAAGGGCGATTGTGTGCCCGATGCCGTCACGGCTGGCGGGCCCACCGTCGCCGTCCGATGCCCCGCGCACCCGTGCGCCCTGGCCTTGATCGAGGCAGTGGGCCGACCGATCGTGGGCCCCAGCGCCAACCCATCGGGCTTCATCTCCCCCACCACCCCCGAGCATGTCCACGATGCCTTTGCCGATGAAGACCTGCTGGTGATCGACGGCGGGCACTGCCGCGCGGGGATCGAATCCACCGTGGTCGATCTGACCACGGGCACCCCCCGCATCCTCCGCCCGGGCATCGTCGGCCCACACGCCATCGCCAAGGCGCTGGGCCGATCGGTAGAAGCCCTCGATTCCGACCCACGGACGGACAGGGCACGCTCGCCGGGGGTCATTGGGGCCCACTACCAGCCCCGCACGACCACCCGGCTCATCAAGTCGTCCGATTTGGAACGGGCCCCATCGTCGGCGATCCTCGTTGCGTGGTCGGTTGGGGCCCATCCGAGCGGGGGAACGCTGATCGCCATGCCCGAGACCATCGGTGCCTACGCCGCGGCCATGTACCGCGCCCTGCACGAGGCCGACCGCTCACCGGGAACCGAAATCTGGGTCGAGCCACCGCCCGAGGGCGCGAGCGAGGACGACCGGGCGATCCGCGAGGCGGTCATGGAGCGCCTCGGCCGCGCGGCCCACGCCTAAGCGGGTATCAATCAGCCCAAGCCCGACTCCCATCTTCGCGGCCATCGGGCTACATCCGCTCACCCCCGGGGCCTATCGTGCCGATTGAACAGTTGAAATCGCACAACAACCCCCCAGATGAGGTGGATATGCCCGACAAGCTCCGCATCGCTCTCGCTCCCGGCGACGGGATCGGCCCCGAGATCACCCGTGCCTGCATGCGCATCTTCGACGCCGCGGGCGTGCTGGATCTGGTCAAGTTCGATGAGGTCGAGATGGGCCAGAAGGTCTTTTCCGCGGGCGAAACCCGCGGCATGACCGATGAGGCCGTCGAGGGCATCGAGGCCACCGGCATCCTCTATAAGGGCCCCATGGGCACACCCATCGGCGGCGGCGGCAAGTCGATCAATGTCACCCTCCGCAAGACCTTCGGGGCCTTCGCCAACCTCCGCCACTTCCAGACGCTGCCGGGCGTCGAAACCGTCTACTCCCAGGCCGGCGTGCCCGTGGATTTCTATGTCGTGCGTGAGAATGTCGAGGACACCTACGGCGGCATCGAGCATCGGCTCACGCCGGACTCCTACGCCGCAAAACGCCTGATCACCACCCCAGGGTGCGACCAGATCAATCGCTTCGCCTTCGAGACGGCCAAGAGCTTCGGGATCGACCGGGTGACATGCGGCCACAAGGCCAACATCATGAAGATGACCGACGGGACCTTCCTCGACCGGTTCAGGTTTCTCAGCCAGGACTACCCCGAGATCGAGACCGAGGATGTCATCATCGACGCGCTGTGCATGAACCTCGTGCTGCGCCCGGACAAGTACAAGATGATCGTGCTGACCAATCTCCAGGGCGACATCGTGTCGGACCTGGCCGCCGGGCTCGTTGGCGGGCTTGGTTTCGCCCCGTCGGCCAACATCGGCGACCAGATCAGCATCTTCGAGGCCGTCCACGGCACCGCACCGGACATCGCTGGCCAGGATCTGGCCAACCCCACCAGTCTGCTGCTCTCGGGGCTGATCATGCTCCGCCACATCGGCCTTCGCAGGTCCGCGGCCATCATCGAGAACTCGCTGCTGCACACCCTCGAATCCGGCGTGCACACGGGCGATGTCAAGGGCGTGGGCGACCCGGTGGGCACCACGGCCTTCGCCGACGCCATCGCCGCCAATCTGGGCAAGAGCCCAGAGACGATCGAGGGCTGCTCCGTCCCCCCCGCCGACACGCTCTGCCACACGCCGCCGACCAGGCCCAGCGTCAACGAGATGATGGTCACCCACGAGCAGGTGGTCAGCACGATCTGCGGGTGCGATATCTTCCTCGAGACCATCCTGACGCCGCTCGAGCTCGCCTCCCGCCTGCAGCGGATCTGCGAGGGCACACCCTTCCGCCTGACCGTGATCTCCAACCGCGGCACGCAGGTCTGGCCCACCGGCTCGCCGTACACCGAGCTGGTCAACAACTGCTGCGTCCGCTTCGAACTCAAGGAAGGGACCGCCATCGGCCAGGGCCCCACGGTGCACCTGCTGGCCAAGGTCGCCGAGAAGTTCAGCGTGACCGAGTTCATCCCCATCAAGATGTACGACGGGCAGCGCGGCTATTCGCTGGCTCAGGGGCAGTAAAAACGCTTCCGTCATCACCGGACCTCTGGTATACTCGGCCCCATGCCACACGCATGGGGCCGTTTTTCATGGGTTCTGCCGGTGCTGCTCGCCCTCGCCTGGGCGACCGCGCCCGCCCAGATGGCGCCCGCTCCGATGACGCCCGAGAAGTGGGAAGCGGACCTCGACGCTCTCGCCCAAGGGCTGCTCGATCGGCATCCCAACTTCTACACCACGCACACCGTCGAAGAGTTCGAAGACGCTCTGGGCACCCTGCACCAACGCCTGCACGAACTTGATGACGAGCAGATCGTGATGGAACTCTCCCGCCTGGTTGCGATGGGCGGCGATGCGCACACCACGATCGGCATGGGTGATTTCCAAAGCACCATGCACCGCCTGCCTATCCAGCTCACCGTCCTCTCCGACGGCGTGTTCGTTACCGCGGCCGACGAGCCCGTCCGCGATCTCATCGGGGCCCGGCTTGTCTCGATCCAAGGCGTCGATGCAATGAACGCCATCGAGCGGGTGAGCGTCCTCTTCGCGTACGAGAACCGGTCCAAACAAGTGGGCACCGGGGCCGGCTTTGTCACTCTCCTGCCCGCGCTGGCCGCCACGGGGGTCATCGACGACCACAAGGCAAAGGCACTGGCGATCGTCATCGAACAGACCGGGGCCGAGGGAACGGCCGAGAACCGCGAGTTGATTCTGGACTGCTCCATCCCCGCCGACGGATACCGCTGGCGGAGCTTCATGGAGTCGCTCCCCCAGCCGTGGCCGGTGGCGTACCGTAGGAGCCGGGGAAACTACCAGAGCGAGTTCATCGAAGAACACCAGACCATGTATGTCGCCTACAACCGCTGCCGGGAGGCCGAGGATCTGCCCATGGCCGGGTTTGTCGAGTTCATCATGAGCAAATCCGACCAACTCGGCGCCCGGCGCATCATCATCGACCTGCGATTCAACGGCGGGGGCGACGAAACCGTCATCTGGCCTCTCTGGCAGGCCCTGGAAGCATCCGAGCGGTTCAGCGACCCCGGCGACATCATCGGGCTCATCTCACCGCGTACATTCAGCAGCGCCATGAGCAACAGCCACCAGCTCCGCGACAACTGCGGGGCGGTCCTGATCGGGGAGCCCACCGGCGGCAAGCCCAACCATTTCGGGCAGCTAAGCTCCTTCACCCTCCCCAACTCCGGGCTGACGGTCATGCACTCCACCCGGTGGTTCCAAAAGGTGGAGGGCGACCCCGACGCCGTGTACCCCGATGTGGGCATCGAGTGGACCGGAGCCGATCTCTTCGGCGGGCGGGACCCGGTGCTGGAAGCGGCCCTGGGGTACGCACCCCCGCCCGAGCCCGAGCCCGAGCCGACCGGGGCGACCGATTCCACCGGGGGTTGATCTGCCAAACTGACAGGGAAATGCGGCCCCGGCACCCGGCAAGGCCGCCGAGGGCCGCGCCTGGCGGGTTCGGACGCGTTTTTTGAGTTCCGGGCAATGCCGGGCGTGGCACGGGGGTTGCAACATGGTCAGGTGACGCACAATCACACGATCCCCCGGGATTGGGCCGCCCCGCAGACACGGGCCCCAGCGAAGGGATGCAGAAGGAGGCCAGATATGGGCAAGATCATCGGAATCGACCTAGGGACCACCAACTCGGTCGTCGCCGTCATGGAAGGCGACACCCCCAAGGTCCTGATCAACAGCGCGGGCAACCGCACCACCCCCTCGGTCGTCGGCTTCACCGACAAGGGCGAGCGCCTGGTGGGCCAGCAGGCCAAGCACCAGCAGGTCACCAACCCCAAAAACACGGTGTTCTCGATCAAACGCTTTATGGGACGCCGCCACAACGAGGTGAACCAGGAAGAGAAGCTCGTGCCCTACGAGGTCACCGGCGGTGCCGACGACTTCGTGAAGGTCAAGATCCGCAACGAGGAATACACCCCCCAGCAGATCAGCGCGATGATCTTGGGCGAACTCAAGCGCACGGCCGAGGACTACTTGGGCGAGAAGGTCACCGAGGCGGTCATCACCGTCCCGGCCTACTTCAACGATGCCCAGCGCCAGGCCACCAAGGACGCCGGCGAGATCGCCGGGCTCACCGTCAAGCGCATCATCAACGAGCCCACCGCGGCCGCCCTCGCCTACGGGCTTGAGAAGAAGACCAACGAGAAGATCGCGGTCTTCGACCTCGGCGGCGGCACCTTCGATGTGTCGATCCTCGATGTCGGCGACGGCGTGTTCGAGGTGCTGTCCACCAACGGCGACACCCACCTGGGCGGCGACGACTGGGACCAGCGACTGATCGACTTCCTGGCCGAGGAGTTCCGCAAGACCGAGGGCGTGGACCTCAAGAGCGACGCCATGGCCATGCAGCGCCTCAAGGAGGCCGCCGAAAAGGCCAAGATCGAGCTGAGCAACTCGCAGGAGACCACGATCAACCTGCCGTTCATCACGGCGACCAACGAGGGCCCCAAGCACCTCCAGCAGACCATCAGCCGCTCGAAGTTCGAATCGCTCTGCGACGACCTCTTCGACCGGCTCAAGGGCCCCTGCAACAACGCGATCAAGGACGCGGGCATCGACGCCAGCAAGATCGACGAGGTCGTCCTCGTCGGCGGCTCCACCCGCATGCCCCGGGTCCAGGCCATCGCCAAGGACATCTTCGGCAAGGCCCCCAACAAGAGCGTCAACCCCGACGAGGTCGTCGCCATCGGCGCGGCCGTCCAGGGCGGCGTCCTGAGCGGCGATGTCAAGGATGTCCTCCTGCTCGATGTGACGCCGCTGAGTCTGGGCGTGGAGACCATGGGCGGCGTGATGACCAAGCTCATCGAACGCAACACCACCATCCCCACCTCCAAGAAGGAAACCTTCTCTACGGCCGCCGACAACCAGCCGAGCGTGCAGATCCATGTGCTCCAGGGCGAGCGTGAGTTCGCCAAGGACAACCGCTCGCTGGGCCAGTTCGAGCTGGCCGGGATTGCCCCGGCACCGCGTGGCGCGCCCCAGATCGAGGTCGAGTTCGCCCTCGACGCCAACGGCATCCTGCAGGTGACCGCGGTGGACAAGGGCACCGGCAAGAAGGCCGACATCCGCATCGAGAACTCCGGCGGGCTCGACTCGTCGGAAATCGACAAGATGAAGGCCGACGCCGAGGCCCACGCCGAGGAGGACCGCAAGCGGCGCGAGCTGGTCGACCTCAAGAACCGCAGCGACGGCATGATCGCCCAGGTCCGCAAGTCGCTCGAAGAGCACGGCGACAAGGTCGGCGCCGATGTCCGAGGCAAGATCGAATCCGCGATCTCGGGCCTTGAGTCCAAGCTCAAGGACGACTCGGTCACCAAGGAAGCCCTCGAGGCCGGGCTCAAGGAGCTCGAATCCGCCTCGATGGAACTTGGTAAGGTGATATATGAGGCCCAGACCGGGGGCGCCGACGGTGCCCAGGGCGAGGGGGCCGGCCAGCCCGCCTCGGGCGGCTCGGACGACAGCGATGTCATTGATGCCGAGTACGAGGTCAAGGACGACGACAACAAGTAATCGTCGCGCAATATGTATCACAAGGCCCGCGCCGGAAACGGCGCGGCCTTGTCATTTTTCCTCAGAACGATCTCGAAACCCAACGCCGGAGAAACCGTGCAGCCAGAAGCTCCCACCGTCACAAGCTCGATCGAAAGCAACGCGCCCCGGGTCGTCATCAAGATCGGCTCGGGCGTCCTCGCCCCCAATGGGGAACTCTCCCTCCCCACCCTCCAGCGCATCTGCGACGATGTGATGCGCGTCACCCGCATGGGCTACGCACCCATCCTCGTGTCCTCGGGCACCATCGCCTGCGGCCGCCTCAAACTCGGGCTTGAGCAGATGCCCCGCGCCCTGCACCTGGCCCAGGCCTCCGCCGCCATCGGCCAGCCCGTGCTGATGCACGCCTACCAGCAGGCCTTCCAGATCCATGACCAGACGATCGCCCAGGTCCTACTCACCGCCGACGACTTCTCCCACCGGCGGCGCTATCTCAACGCGCTGCGCACGCTCGACACCCTCATCGAAGCGGGCATCATCCCCATTATCAACGAGAACGACTCAATCCTGTTCGATGAGATCCGCGTGGGCGACAACGACACGCTGGCATCGCTCATCGGCTCGGCCATCCGCGCCCAGCACGCCGTAATCATCTCCGTCGCCGGCGGCGTGCGGCACGCAAGCAAGGACGAGGTCATCACCGAACTCGGCAGAGTCGCCGACGCCCTTCCGCATGTCAACGACGAGCAGAGCAGCTCGGGCACCGGCGGCATGGGCTCCAAACTCAACGCCGTCGAAACGCTCCTGGCCCACGGCATCGAGACATCCATCGTCCCCGGCCCAAACGACGAGGTCGTGGACCCCGTCTCTCGCTGCCTGAGCGGGCAGGATATCGGCACCCGCTTCACCATTGAGGACCTTGCGAACATCCCCAGCGCCCGCAAGTCCTGGCTCGCCCACGGCTGCAAACCCCAGGGTGTGCTCTGGGTCGACTCCGGGGCGGAGCGCGCCCTCCGCGATCAGGGTGCCAGTCTCCTGGCCAAGGGCGTCACCAAGGTCCGCGGCGACTTCACCAATCAGCAACTCGTCGAGATCCGCAACCCCGAGGGCGAAGTCTTCGCCCGCGGGCTCTCAGCCTACAGCGCCCGCGAGATCGACCAGATCATGGGCCAGCGCTCCGCCAAGTTCGAGGACATCCTCGGCTACCACATCGGCGACGAGGTCATCCACCGCCAGGACCTGGTGATCCTCAGCCAGACCGCCATCGCCTGACCCACCCCCAACCGCGGCCTGCCTCCCCGAAGCTGTCCATCAACACGGAAGAAACCATGACCATCACCCAGCAAAGCATCACCGACATCGCCAAAGCCACCCGCGCCGCCTCAAGCCAGGTCGCCGTCCTCGACGACGCGACCCGCGCCGGCGTCCTGCGCGCCCTGGCCGTCCGCCTCGACGAGCAGCGCCAGCGCGTGCTCGACGCCAACGCCGCCGACATTGAGGCCGCTACAGAAAACGGCATCGACGCCCCCAAGCTCAAACGCCTCCGCCTCGACAGCAGCGGCATCGACCAGCTCATCGACGGGCTCAACCAGATCGCCGATGCCCCCGACCCCGTCGGCCAGATCACCCGCGAGCAGACCCTGGAAAACGGGCTCAATGTCCAGCGCCAACGCACGCCCCTGGGCGTGATCGCCATGATCTACGAGGCCCGCCCCGGCGTCACCGTCGACGCATTCGCCCTCTGCTTCCGCTCGGGCAACGCCTGCATCCTCAAGGGCGGGCGGGAAGCATCCCGCTCCAACGCCGCCCTGGCCGAACTCATCCGCGAAACCCTCACCGCCCACGGCGTCACGCCCGATGCCATGCAGTCGATCTGCGACATCTCCCGCGATGAGGT
>JBBDKK010000208.1:0-11060 GCA_040879395.1 Phycisphaerales bacterium | reverse complement strand
GATGCCGGTGATCATCAGCCCGAACAGCATCGAGAGGCCATCGAGGCGGAACGCTCCGGCTCCTCGATCAGCGGCTACAAGATCCTTGGCAAGCTCGGCGCCGGGGCCATGGCGACGGTGTACAAGGCCAAGCAGATCTCGCTGGACCGGACGGTGGCGATCAAGAAGCTTCCCAAGAAGTTCAGCTCCAATCCGCAGTTCATCGAGCGGTTCTTCGCCGAGGGACGCGCAGCTGCCCAGCTCAACCACCCCAACATTGTGCAGGCGTTCGATGTGGGCAACGAGGGCGACCTCTACTACTTCGTGATGGAGTATGTGGAGGGGCGCAGCGTCCACGACGACATCGTCACGCACAAGCGGTACAAGGAGGGCGAGGCGATCGACATCGCCATCCAGGTGGCCGAGGCCCTGGAGCACGCGCACACCCGCGGGCTGATCCACCGCGATGTGAAGCCCAAGAACATCATGATCACCAAAGAGGGCGTCGTGAAGCTGGCCGACATGGGGCTGGCGCGGGCGATCAGCGATGTCGAGGCGGCTGAGGCCGAGGCCGGGCGGGCGTTTGGTACGCCGTACTACATCTCGCCCGAGCAGATCCGTGGCGAGAAGAACATCGGTCCGCCGGCGGACATCTACTCGCTGGGCGTGACCCTGTACCACATGGTGACCGGGTCGGTGCCCTTCGAGGGCAAGAACCCGTCGTCGGTGATGCACAAGCACCTCAAGAGCGAGTTGGTCCCCCCGGATCATGTGAATCCCAAGCTGTCGGCGGGCATCAGCGAGGTCATCGAGATGATGATGGCCAAGCGGGTCAAGGAGCGGTATCAGAACTGCTCTGACCTGCTGATCGACCTCAAGGCGCTCAAGAAGGGCGATACGCCGCCGCTGGCCCATAAGGATGTGTTCCAGCCCGACGACCTGGCGGAGCTTGCGGCTGAGGCGCAGGCCGCCCCGGCCGAGATCCCGGCCAACACGGCCGATCTGGGTTCTTCGGTGATCGATCACCTCATCTGGCCCCCGTTTATCATCGTGGTGGCCCTGCTGGTGATCAGCCTCGTGCTGAACCTGGTATGAGGTCTCTTCGTATAGATTCATGGCCCCCTCGGCTTCGCCGTCCGAGCGAACAGGTTTTTAAGCGCCCAGTGGACGCTGCGTGCTTGCTTTGGGGCCTTATAGATGGTTCAATAGGGTGGACGCGGCCCCGATCACGGTGACCGGGCGCGTGCTCACGGACTGATATAGAAGGAGTTTCAATATCGCTCGCAGACGATTCTTCAGAGGACAGGGGCCCGTTCAGCGGACCCGAGTGAACCACATGATCCGCATCTCGCCGATCCGCCTGATCGACGAGGAGGGCGAGCAGCGCGGTGTCGTTGAGACACCCGAAGCGATGCGCATGGCGCAGGCCGCGGGGCTTGATCTCGTCGAGGTCGTGCCCGATTCGCGTCCGCCGGTGTGCAAGATCATGGACTACGGCAAGCACAAGTACGACCTGTCGAAGAAAGAAGCCAAGGCGCGGACGCACGGGAATGAGCTGAAGGAGATCCGTCTGGGTCGCTCGCTCAAGATCGATCCCCACGATGTGCAGATCCGTGTAGACCAGGCGCGACGGTTCCTGATGGCCGGGCACAAGGTGCAGATCACCCAGCGTTTCCGCGGGCGTGAGTTCATGCACAAGGCGCTGGGTGAAGAGCGTTTGCTGCAGATCTGTCAGGACCTCTCTGACATCGCCAAGATCGATGTTGCGCCCAAGGCGATGGGCCGCGCGATCCAGCTCATGCTGTCGCCGGACAAGGACAAGATCAAGGCGATCAAGGCCAAGCTCGCCCAGGAGGGCAGGAAGCTCGAAGAAGAGGATCTTGAGAAGCTCGAGGCGCAGGTCGCCGCCCAGAACGCCGCCGATGACGATGATGATGACGAGTACGAGGGCATGACCGAAGAAGAGAAAATGGAGAAGAAGAAGGAAGAGAAGCTCGCCAAGCGCGGCCCCAAGGACGACCGGGCCAACAACCCGGTTGATGATGAGGTTGCCGACCTGCTCGGTGAGATCTGACCGTTCTTTCTCTCTGATCAACCACCACGGGCCCTCACCGGCCCGTTTTTTATTGGGAGCGGGCGCGCCGGCGCGCTATGGTCAGTGCATGTCCAGCGGAGCGATCACCATCGACGGCGAGCACGATACCGACCGGGGGTGGCTCTACACGCTCTCGGTGTCGGGCGATGACGGCGTGGTGCGGGATCACGAGCTGACGATGTCGTGGGTGGACCATGAGCACCTTGTCGGCGGGGCGATCCCGCCGAATCTCGTGGCCAACGCCTCGGCCAGGATCGCCCTGGAGCACTTCGGATTGCACGAGCTGCCGGCGCGGTTCGATGTGGCGAACCTGCGCCGCCTGGTCGACGATTTCGACGAGCGTGTGCGGACGATGATCAATGCGCCGCTGTGAGTTCAGCTGTCGCGTTCTGCGAGCAGGGTCACCAGTTCGGATTTGAGGCGTGTGTGCAGGTCCTTGTCGGGGCCGGTGGCGTCGGCGATGCGGGCGTTGCCGAAGTCGTAGGCCTCGAACGGGCCCTGCTTGCGTAATGCGGGGTCCTCGGTCTCGAAGCGGGGGACGCAGTGGCCATGGAGTTCGGGGACCTGGTTGCAGAGGACGAGGTAGTTGATGCGTTGGCTGCCGGTGACACGCATGATGGCGTCGCCGAGCAGGACCAGGTCGGAGAAAAACCGGGCGCGGTCTTCGTGGTCAAGGTCGTTGGGCGAGGGGACGACCTGCTTTGGCAGGAGCATGCAGCAGCCGGTGATGGGTTCGGGCTGGTACTTGCCCAGGATGGCGTAGCCCGAGGGCATCTCGGCGAGGAGTTCGGGGTCGTTGCCGGCGGTGATGCGCTCGACACGGTTGGCGATGGGGCCTGTGCTTTGGTGCGGTGGGGTATCCATGCCTGACCGTATGCAACCCGCAGGGGCCGGGCGTGGTAAAGTGAGGTCATGAAATACTTCTTCTGCAAACTGATGATGTCGCTTGTGGTCCTTGGATCGATGCTCGGATTGGGGCCCGGCCCGGGGGATGAGCAGGGATCGTACATATTCAGTTATTTGGTTCTGGATGCGCCTGAGAAACTGGATGAGGCCGAGCGGAACGAGGCGATGCGGGGGCATTTCTCCAACATGGGCGTGCTGACCGAGCGGGGCGATCTGTTGATCGCGGGGCCGCTGGCCGAGCCGCGGATCGATGAGACTTACAGGGGGATCTTCGTTTTCAACGCGGCCACGCCCGAGCGGGGCGCGGAGCTGGTCGCGACCGATCCGGCGGTCGCGGCGGGGGTCTTTAAGCCGGAGCTGTACACGCTGGTGACCGATGCGCCGCTGAGGGAGCTGACGCGGCTGGAGAAGGAGGCCGAGGCCCGGCGTCTGGCGGACCCGGAGATCCCCGATGAGTGGGTCGGGCGGGCGTATGTGCTGGCGATGGGGCCGGTGAATGCCGGGTTCACGGACAGCGATGCGGTGTTGGTGGCGTCCACGATCACGCCGGTGGATGCGGAGAGCGATGCGGGGCCGCGCCGTCTGCTCTGGCTGGACGCTGTGAGTGTGGAGGAGGCCAAGAACAAGTTCGGTGCTGATGATCTCGACGCCTGGTCGTTCTACGGCTGGTATGGCTCGGGGACGGTTGCGGAACTTGGTGGGGTTGAGGAAGCGGAACAACCCGGAAATTCCGACTGATTGTGGAGTAATGGGCGGAAAAGCGGAGGTTTGGGCCACCAGATTTGGTACCATGCCGAGATTGGCTTGGAACTGGAGGCTTTGATGGTTCGTGTTGGAAGTATTTGTGTGGTCGGTCTCGTATGCGGGATGGCGTTGGGCCAGGGCGAGGTGCCCTTTGTGGTCGGGAACGGGTTATTCGACCCGGGACTGGGGCTGGTGGACGCCTATACCAACCTGATCGAGGCGGATGACTTCGACGGCGATGGTTTCACTGACCTGCTCTATGCGTACGGGACGGCCCCGCATATCTGGATCGCCCGGGGTCTGGGTGGGCAAGAGTATGAGGTGCTGGGGCCTTTTCTCAATGCCGCCACGCCTGCGATGGCGGTGGGGGATATCGACGGCGATGGTTCGCTTGAGGTAGTGACCCGCCGTGGGTCCGCTTCCGATGAAGTCGTTGTTCTCCGCGTCTCTGATGGTTCTTTGGAGGATGAGCATGCCGCAGGACTTGCGTATCGCGAACCCCCGTTTGGGCTTCATATTGTATTTCGCCCGTATGTGAGGGAGGCGGATCTAGATGGGGACGGGGCGAGCGAGTTCGTCATGAATACGACCAACGGGAAGCTCTTCGTGCGCTGGTCTTCGCGGGATCAGGCGGATCCGTACGAGGAGATCGTTGTGGTGGGGCTGGGCGAGGACAATGTGCTCTACGAGCCGGCCGATTACGATGGGGACGGGGATACCGATCTGCTGCTCTTCGATGAGGCCTCGCGGAAGTTCATTCTCGTCGAAGGCAGCGGGGGAGATACGGGGTGGTCGGTGCGGGTCATCGAGCCGGCGTATCCTCGGGTCGCGTTCGGGCAAGCGCCCGTTTTCGGGGCGCTCGATACGGATCCGGCCCTGGACCTTGTCGTGGTTTCGAGTCAGACCGGGGTCGCCGCGATCATCCCGAACTTCGCGACGAGCCCGGGGGCGGCCGTGGATCTCTCGGTCCATGGTGCGGTCGAGCCCCTTGCGGTCATCGAAGATCTGGAACTTCAGGATTCCCCTACACTGATCCTGGCCGATGGCGATGAACATGTCCTCATCACTGATCCGCTGGGCGATGAGCCGGTGACCACCCACACCACGCTGGGCGAATCGGAAACCGAGGTTATCAGCGGGTTTTACATTGTGGGTTCGGTCGATCCTTTGCGGGCGTTCGATGCCGATCTCGACGGGGATCTTGATCTGCTCTGGTTGGGTGGTGTGGGCATAGGAGGGGCAAAGCTGACCGAGAACCGCACGGGGGCGACAGGTGTGCCGTTCATGGGTTCCACGGCTAGAGAAATACCCTTGGGTGTGACGCATGTTCTGCCGGGTGATCTCAACGGCGACGGGATCGACGAACTGATCATCTCGGGCAACATGGGCACGCGTATTCTCGACATTGCCGCTGGCAGCGAGCAGCGCCTGCTCGGGGCGCGTGCACCTTGGAACACCTGTCTGGCCGATCTTGATGGAGATGGTCGCGAAGAACTCGTTCAGGGGAACACGATCACGAGCGAACTGCTGATCTATCCGATCGATGCCGATGGGAACGCGGGGAAAAGGATCACATATGCCAATCCCGACGGCAACGGCTATTACAGTGTGTTGTCGGCGGACTTCGACGGCGATGGACGCGATGATGTCGCGGCACTGGATATCGTTACAGATATCGTTCACATCTTGCGAGGAGTTCCCGGGCCCGGCGTCGAGCCGATGGGCTTGATCTCAGACAATTTGTCCAGCCAGTTCTTCCTTCCGGTCGCAATTGATTTCGACGGCGACGGAGCAATGGATATAGCAATCGGTAGGAGAAACGAGGACACCATCGAGTTTTACCGGAACGATGGGGCTGCGGGGTTCTCGCTTTCTCACACGATCCCCGCGGACAATCCGTATTGGGTCACCGCCGCCGATATCGATCTCGATGGTGTCACCGACCTTGTGACCTCGAACTATCAAGATGCGATCGAGATCCAGTTCCTTGACGGTGAGGGGCAGGCGAGAGAAACGGTCGAACTGCTTCATTCCGCTCCGACGACCGAGATTGTCGTTGCGGATCTGAACAACGACGGTCTGCCGGATATCGCCGCATCGAACATCGTCCAGATTTTGAGGACAGATCCCTCGTATGTGTGGACCCAAGAAGACGACGGCTCATTCGTGATGGCCGCGGCGTTGCCGGCAAACGATGCGACCGGCATCGCGGTATCCGATCTGAACGCGGACGGCCGGGTGGATCTGGTGACCGTCTCAAGTCAGCCGCGATCCTTACGGATCCATTGGGGTACGCCTTTAGCGTGTGCCGCTGATCTCAACGGCGATGGAGCGGTCAACTTCTTCGATATCAGCGCGTTTCTGCAGGACCGGCCGGATTGGAATGGTGATGGGGTATTCAACTTTTTCGATGTGAGTGACTATCTTCAGGCCTTCCTGGCTGGGTGCCCGTAAGAGGTCGTTCACACCGGCGCAAAAAAGTGCCCGCCTGATAGGCGGGCACTCGTGAAAGCATATGGTTCGCGATGATGGACTCAGGCCTTGTTGCGGAGGCGGCGGACGACGCCCATCGCGCCAAGCAGCCCGAGTCCGGCGAACGCGGCCGGGGGCAGCGGGATGACCTGCACGGTCTGGAAACCGTAGAACGTGAATCCGTCGTTCTGACTTCCTGGATCCTGCGTCAGGGTGATCGAGTTGATCGTCTGGCCGGTGCCAGCGACAACCGAAAGGAAGCCCTCAGGTGAGGTTGGGTTGATGGTCGTGGAAAAAATATCGCCCGTAATAGTATCTGTGAACTCAACATCGAGTGTGGCGGTCTCGATATCGTCGTAGTTGAAACCGAATGCGGTCACGCCGGGCACGAAGTCGAGCATGACGCTGTTGGATGTATAGATCGAGTTGTTACCGAACGCGAGCACGATGGTGCCGTCAACGGGCCGTGAGGCAGTACCCCCATCGAACCAGTGGTTGTTATCCCCGCCGCCTGCAAGATTCTCGACCAATCCAAGGTAGAAGTCTGTGCCGGAAACATTAACATCGAAAGTTGCGTTGCCGTACCCGTAGTCCGTCCCTGTGAAGTTCATCGTGTTGCCGGTTAATCCGGCGATGTGGTTCACCGCGACGGGAAGCCCTCCTACCACCCCGTCGACATTGTAATCGTAGTTGCTGATCATATCAGCATTGTCATTCAGCATTGCATTCGCATCAACGAACGGGCTGATTCCAGCGGTTGCGCTTGCGGCGACCGTGCCGAGCGTGATTCCTGTGACGAATAATCGCATATTCTTCTCCTTTTTCCATGTACACATGGATTCCCCCACCTGAGACGGTCCGTGTGTCCCTCTGACGCATGCACCGGGTGGAAGCCCCCAGACTAGCGGACATCGATGGGTGAAACAACCCACAAATAGGTGGGGTCTGAGATTTAATTCACATAGATTTCATTCTGAGTCCTGCATTGTGTCTCTGAATGAAAAAAACCCACCTGTACAGGTGGGTTTTAGTCGTTTTCCGTCCGGCTTCTGCGTGGTGGGGATTACTGGCTCTTGCGGATGCGGCGGGCGATGCCCAGGCCGCCGAGGAGACCCAGTCCTGCCAACACCGGCGAGGGCAGGGGGACGACCTGCACGGTCTGGAAGCCGTAGAAGGCGAAACCGTCGTTGGCGTTGTTGGAGGAGAGCTTGATCGAGTCGATGGTGATGTTGGCGTCATCGCTGACGATGGAGATGAATCCGTCGGCGGTGAAGAGGCCGGTGTCGAGCATGGTCTGGGTGCCGTTGGTCCAGTTGATGGTCAGCACGCCGCCGAAGTCGCCGACATCCTCGTAGTTGAAGCCGAATGCGGTCACGCCGGGGTTGAAGGCGAGGTTGACCTGGTTGGCGTTGGTTGCGCTTTCTTTGTTGCCGAATGCCAAGACGATGGTGTCGTCGCTGGGGGCGGGGGTCTGGCCGGCGTTGAACCAGTTGTTGCCGAGCCCGGAATCGCCGAGCAGGTCGAGCACGAAGTTGCCCGAGGCGGCGGTCACGGCGACATCGAAGCCCCCGTTGGCGATGGGGTTGAGTGCCGAGGGGGCGGTGCCGAAGTTCATGGAGTTGGCGCTGAGCCCGGCGACCTGATTCACCTGCACCGATCCCGCGTTCACGCCCATGAGCGCGGCGTACTGCGAGGTCAGGGCGGAGTTGTCTCCGACATCGCTGACGAATGTGATGCCCGCCTGTGCGGACATTGCGAGGCATAACGGGATGGCCGCGGCCAATGCAGTTGTTGTGTTTTTCATCTCTGATCTCCGGTTTGCGATGTGAATCGCGTGTTGTGTCGTGGGGGATCGGCGTGCCTCTCCGCACGCGATCTCTCTTTACACGATATCCCTGAATGTGGGGTGATACAACGATAAACCGTTGTCACAGACGAATTTAGCGGCCAGCGATAGGTTATCGGACGCAGGTGCCATGCCGGAATCGGTTCGAACGACCGATAGGTTTCAGCATGGCGCATTGCCTGCTCAGAGCATGTCCTTGAGGTATTGCCATGTGTAGCTCGCTTTGACCTTCGCCACCTTCTCGGGCGTTCCCGCGGCCAGGAGCATGCCGCCGTTGTCGCCGCCCTCGGGACCGAGGTCGTTGATCCAGTCGGCGCACTTGATGACATCGAGGTTGTGCTCGATGACGATCAGTGTGTTGCCGGCGTCGGCGAGGCGGTTGAGCACGCCGATGAGCTTGTTGATGTCTTCGAAGTGCAGGCCGGTGGTGGGCTCGTCGAGGATGTAGAGGGTGTGCTCGCCGCTTGGGGTGCCGTCGTAGCGGGTGCCCTTGCCCAGCTCGGTCGCGAGCTTGACCCGCTGGGCCTCGCCGCCGGAGAGGGTGGTGGAGGGCTGGCCGAGGGTGATGTAGTCGAGGCCGACATCGCGGAGGCAGGTGGTGAAGCGGAGTATCTTTGGGTGGTTCTCGAAGAAGTCGCAGGCGTCCTCGACGGTCATGTCCAGCACCTGGGCGATGGACTTGCCGCGGTAGGTGACCTGCAGGGTTTCGCGGTTGTAGCGTTTACCGTTGCAGACCTCGCACTCGACGAAGACATCGGGGAGGAAGTGCATCTCGATCTTCTTGACGCCCTGGCCGGCGCAGGCCTCGCAGCGTCCGCCGCCGTTCTTGGAGGCGACATTGAAGGAGAAGCGGCCCGGTTTGTAGCCGCGGATCTTGGCTTCCTTGGTGGCGGTGAAGACCTTGCGGATCTCGTCGAAGATGCCGGTGTAGGTGGCGGGGTTGGAGCGGGGGGTGCGGCCGATGGGGGACTGGTCGACCTCGATGATGCGGTCGATATGTTGGAGCCCGTTGATGCGGGTGTGGGCGCCGGGGCGGGCCTTGGAGCCGAGGATGTGCTTCTTGACGGCCGGCAGGAGGATCTGGTTGACGAGGGTGGACTTGCCCGATCCCGAGACGCCGGTGACGCAGATCATGCCGCCGACGGGGAAGGAGACATCGATCTTCTTGAGGTTGTTCTCGGCCGCGCCTTTTACGACCATGGCCTTCTTTTCGGACAGCTTGCGGCGCTCGGTGGGCACCTCGATCTTTCGTCGCCCTGAGAGGTAGTCGCCGGTGAGCGATTCGGGGGCGGCGATGATGTCGTCGATGCTTCCCTGGGCGACGATGCGCCCGCCGTGGACGCCGGGGCCGGGGCCGATGTCGATGATGTGATCGGCGGCGCGGATGGTGTCCTCATCGTGCTCGACGACGAGGACGGTGTTGCCGAAGTCGGTGAGGTGCCGCAGGGTGCGGATCAGGCGATCGTTGTCGCGCTGGTGCAGGCCGATGGTCGGTTCGTCGAGCACATAGCACGCGCCCACCAGCCCGGAGCCGACCTGGGTGGCCAGACGGATGCGCTGGGCCTCGCCGCCTGAGAGGGTGGCGGTGCGCCGATCGAGCGAGAGGTACTCGAGCCCCACGGATTCGAGGAATCGCAGCCGGTTGGTAATCTCGCGGACGATGGCCTCGGCGATGACCTGCTGCTCGGTGGAGAGCTTGAGGTGCTCGATGTACTTGACGGCGTCGGTGATGTTCAGGCGGGCGAGCTCGGAGATGTTCAGGATCGTGCCGTCGTCTCTGGGCCGCCCGATGACGGTCTTGGTCGCGGCCTTGCCCATATCGGCGGCGTGGGTCGATTCGATCGTGACATGCAGGGCCTCGATGCCGAGGCGGTCGCCGCAGCACGAGGGGCAGGTGATCTCGCGCTGGAAGCCGAGCAGGTGGTCCTTGACCCAGGAGGACTCGGTTTTGTTGAACCACGCGTGGAGCATGGGCATGACGCCGTCCCAGCCCTTGCGGGTCTTGAGCGCGCCGGGCGCGTCCGAGCCATGCATGAGCAGGGTGTAGACCTCGTCGCTCATGGCCGAGAGCTTGGTGGAGGGGGCGATGTCGAAGGTGCGGCAGAAGCGGCGGAGGTAGCGGGGGTAGACCATGCCGCCGGGGCCGTTCTTCTTCCACGGGACGATGGCGTTGTTGAGCAGCCCGATATCCTTATCGGGGACGACGAGTTCCTCATCGAACTCGAGGATCACGCCCAGCCCGTGGCAGTCGGGGCACGCCCCGAAGGGGGAGTTGAAGGAGAAGAGGCGCGGGGAAAGTTCGGGCAGGGAGATCTCTGGGTGGTCGGGGTCGGCGAAGTGTTCGGAGAACGCGTGGTCGGTCCAGATTCTGGCTTCATCTGTGCCATCGGATTCCACGCTGATGATCACCGAGCCCTCTGCGATGCGCAGGGCGGCCTCGATGGATTCGACGAGGCGCTGGCGGGCATCGTCCTCTTCGGGCTTGATGACCACGCGGTCGATGACGGCGTCGATGCTGTGCTTCTTGTGGCGGTGGAGGTTCAGCGGGTTCTCGTTGTCCTCCTTGAGGGCGTCGCGGAGGTCGATCAGCTCGCCGTTGACGCGGGCGCGGACCCAGCCCTGCTTGAAGAGTTCTTCGAGGGTGTCCTTGTGGAAGCCCTTCTTGGCACGGACGACGGGCGCGAGGATCATCATCCGCGTGCCATCGCCGAAGCCCACGACATGGTCGACGATCTGGGTGGCCGATGAGGACTCGATGGGGCGGCCCGAGCGGGAGACGACCGTGCCGTCCTTTTTTGTCTTGGTCGGGGCCCATGAGCGGGGCGTGCCGCAGCGGGCAAACAAGAGCCGCAGGTAGTCGTAGATCTCGGTCGTCGTCGCGACGGTCGAGCGGGGATTGTGGGATGCGCTGCGCTGCTCGATGGCGATGGTTGGGGGGATGCCCTCGATCTCGTCGATGTCGGGCTTCTTGAGCTGGTCGAGGAACTGGCGGGCGTAGGCGGAGAGCGACTCCATGTA
>JBBDKK010000207.1:0-11064 GCA_040879395.1 Phycisphaerales bacterium | reverse complement strand
GACGACTAAGGATTATCTTAGCATCTGTGGACCGTCGGCACGAGAACCCGAGGCAGACCAATTCGTATGATCTGAACGGATCATCGCCCTTGCGGGGCGAGAGACAGATCGAGACCAGACTCAAGGAACGCTCAGCATGCATCATACCAAGGCCCTGATCCCGCTCGTTGTCCTCCTCGCCCTCGGGCTCGGGCTGCTGCCCGGCTGCACCCGCATGGGCGGGCTTCGCGCCCGCATGGCGGCGAAAGAACTGGCCCACACGGTCCCCATCCAGGGCGACCCGATCACGGTGGGACGGCTCAACGCGGTGGTTGTGGACAATCCCTACGGTAAAGTGAAGGTCTACGCCAAGCCCGGCCATGAAGAGGCCCATGTGCGGTTCCGGGTCGATCAGGAACGCCGCCTTCGCTGGCGGGCCGCCCGACAGGGCTTCGAGTTCGATCCTGTCGGCGAATACTTCACCGCCGTGCACACCAACGACGGCGAGCTTTCCACGCTGACCATTTCCCCAACGGACCTGACGGTCATGGGCTACCGCCCGCCGATCGACCTGACCATCACTATCCCCCAGTGCGACGGCATCGAGGTCCGCAACGCGGGCGGCAAGGTCATCATCGTGGGCGTGGAGGGTGTGATCAATGTCGAATCCGGCGACAGCACCATCGCGGGCGGTCCCATCGAGATCCGCACCGACAGGACGCAGATCGAATCGGTCTACGCCAGCACAACCAACGGCCATGTCACGCTGATCACCGGCCCGGGCTCGGCGGGCACGGTTGAACTCATCGCCCCCCGGGGAACAACCTCGTTCAACTCCCGTTACGGCATCGTGGACGATTCCATGCCCTCCAAGGGTCATTGGACCGGCGTTTGGAACGATGGCATCAATGAGATCCGGCTTCGCACCGAAGACGGCGATGCGACGCTGATGGTTGTGGAGAACCCGGTGATGTTCACTTCGGGCAAGACCTGGTAATCCTCAAAGAACAGACTTCAAGAAAACGCACCGGATGACCGGTGCGTTTTTCATCGTCTGCATTGCGTGCCGGAAGCTCAGGCGGCCTTGCGGGGCTGCTGCTGGGCCCCGAGATAGCGGGCGATCTGCCGGAGCACGAAGTCCTTGTGCTGGTTGTTGATCCCGAACTCGAAGGCCATGCCCGCGTAGGTGTTCTGCTGCGAATCGATGTGCGAGTGTGCGAGCTTGGCGGTGAGGACGATGGGCGCGGGGATGGTGTTGCGAAGGTCCATCCGCAGCCAGAAGACCTTGCCCGAGTCGATCCCGGTCCGCGATTCGCGGGGCACGACGAGGCCCACCCCGCCGCCGCCGAGGTTCGCAAGGCGTGCCTCAAACCTGGGTCCAACGCTGGGCAGGGCGATCTGGTCGTCGACGGCGGCCGCCGTCTGGCCCTTGGTCACCAGTTCCTCGATCTGCACCCGGTTGGCGACCTCCAGGGGCACCGCGCTGAGCGGATCGAGGAGTTTCCAGCATTCGACATAGGGCAGATCGATGTGCGCGATCGAGGTCCGGTCGGACTGGCGGCGCAGGCAGCGTTCGACCTTGTCGGGCATGCGCAGACGCAGCGCGGGGAATGTGCCCGAGCGTGTCTCGTTGAGTGCCTTGCCGAGGACAACGGTGTCGAACATCCATCGGTTCTGGCCCACGGCCATGATGCCCACGAGTTCCACGCCCTCGTCGATGCGGAAGGACTGGCCCATGGCCCCGGGCTGCTCGATGACGATCTCATCGTCGCTGAGGTCCAACACACGCACGCGCCAGACGAGGTCTTTGACGCCGTCGTTGCGGTCGTGCTTGATGGCGAACTCGAGGCCCCCGCCGCGTTCATGGATGTTCTGGAGACTCTGTCGCCAACGGTCTGTTCTTGAGCGGTTTGCGGGCACGGCCGATCCTTTCGTAGTGGGTCGTCTCGTAGAGCATGGTCTTTGCTACCAAGCCTTTCGGATCGAATCGTGCCGGGCTTAAGAACGCCCGCCGCGGGGGGGCTTTGGGGCATCGGTCTGGGCGGGGGGGGCCTGTTTCTCGGACCTTCTCAGGGCGGTTACCAGCTCGGCCACCCTGCGGCGGTCGGGTTCGGCGGTGCCGGATCCGAAGCGGTGAGCGTAGAGCAGATCCGCGGCCTGGCTGAGCGATTCGCCCACCTCGCCGCTGGCCGCCAGGGCTGGCTGGTGATGGCGGAGGTGGGCCTTGAGCGGCAGCCAATCTGGCTTGGGGACTCCCAGGCGGTCCAGGCAGCGGCTGATCACGGTTTCGAGCTGGGTGCCGATAGGGTCGGTCCTGGCCTTCGACGAACCCAGGAACCGGTCACGGAAGCGCCTGACCAGCATGGCCCACCACCGGAGAACGGCGGCGAAGATGGATTGGTACTTGAGGACGACGATCCCCACGAACAGGGAGCCGGCGAAGACCAGACCCGCCACCATCGCCGCCCGGGTGACGAGTTTGGCCCGGCCTGCGGCGATGCGGTTGAGCAGCCGGTCGCCCAGTCGCGTGAGACCCATGCCCGAAGGGCCAGACCCCACGATCTGCTCGCGGGCGTTGGCATCGTACCCGACCACCGAGCGCACCCAGATGAACTCGATGGATTCGTACATCTTGGAGATGGTGCGCATGAGACTGGGCTGGGGTACATGGATCGAGTGGAAATCGCCGGGGGGCGTCCCGTCGTAGGTCTGCCATTGGCCGGGGGCGATCTCGGCCTCGATCCAGGCGTGCGCGTTGCTCTCCCGGACGACATACTGGTCGGTCACCGGGTTGAAATCAGAGACGATATAGCCGGTGATCACCCGTGCCGGGACCCCGACCGACCGGGCCATGAGCGCCAGCGCCGAGGCGTAATACTCGCAGTGCCCGGTGCGGCGTTCAAAGAGGAACCATTTCGTGGCGTCCTCGCCGGGGGGCACGGGCTGGGCATCGAGGGTGTAGCTGTACTGGGTTCGCAGGTGGGTCTCGATAAGCCGGACCGCGGCGGCGTCGTCCTCGATCGGGCGGGTCTGGGGGTCGGGATCGATGCCGCCGTCGGCGACCACATCGCGGGCCAGGGCAGTGATCTCGGGCTCGATGTCGGTGGGTGTGATGAGCGATCGCTGGGGATCTTCGTCGAAGACGATATCTCGGAACTCGGGGTTGATGGATCGAACGGCGTATTCGACGGAGCCGCCCATCCCGTCTTTGAGAAAGAGGCCGCGAGCGAAGTCCATGCCCATGCGCATGGGGCGGTCGCCGATGCGAAACTCAACGGTCTGCCAGGGCGAGAAGAGGTAGGTGGGCCCGTTTCCTGAGCCGCGGAGGGTGATGTTGAACTGTTGGTCCCAGTCTGAATGGTTGGCGATGCCGCGTGGTTTGAGCGAAGAGTTGGCGGCGTAGAGGCGGATCCGCTCGGTGAAGGGAACGCGCATGATCGAGCTGCGGTCCCAGCGGCCCGAGTCGTAATCCTCAAGCACCGCGCCGCGGAGATAGACCGGGGGCTGGCCCTCGCCCCCGATATTGAGCCCGTTGCGGTCTGTGATCGTCAGGTCCAGCACGGGCTTGGATGAACTCGAGATCAATCCGGGACGGCCGAGTTCGACCTCGTCGGAGAAGCCGGAAACGGAACGGCCCACGCTGCCCCACTGCCCGAAGGCCTGTGATCCGACATTGCGGGGCAGGATGATAAAGACCAAACCGCCGATCAGGGCGCACGCGAAAGCGGTGGCGAAGAGCATCGAACGGATATCGATCTTGGCCCGGGGATTGAGGGCATCGTCCCCGCGTGCGGACATGCCCAGGACGGCGTGGAGCTGGTAGAGGACCACGGCCCGCATGATCAGGACGCTCACGATGAGCATGAGCAGGCCGGTGATGAAGTTGTTGCTCGTGAGCACGGCGGCGATCAGGATCGAAACGGTGAGCACGAGGATCTGCCCGTCGTCCCTGGGGGTCCGGAGATCGAGCAGTTTGACCACCAGCAGGAGGGCGACGAAGACCGCGAACGCGCTGACGCCCACGCCCACCCGGAACATCTCCAGCCCCGCGATCACGACGACCAGCAGGAGGATGGTGTTGATCGCCAGACGCGGAGCGGGGTTGGCGGGGCGGACTGAGAAGAGCCACGCCGCGGTGATGCCGAGGATGGTGACGACGAAGAAGACCGGGTTGATGTCCGCGACGCTGAAGGCGGTGACCGAGCCGATCATCGACATCAGCATCGCGCGGCGGAACGCACGCTGGGTGGAATCACCGCGTTTGCGTGGCGAGACCCTGTTCATCGCTCACCCCCGAGCACGATCGGCAGCGATGCCGGGTCGATCAGCCACGATGCGGGGTCCCGGACACTGAGTATGCGGCCGCCCTTTGGCAAATGGGGGCGGTGTTGGTCGGCGGTGATGGCGATGACCTCGTCGATGTTGCCCGCGGGGGGCGGTGCATCAGATTCTGGTTCGCGGTCCAGATCAAGCGTGGCCAGTGCCCGCAGGCAGCGTCCCTTGTGGCCGCGGCCGATGGCGCTGGGAATCCGCAGGCCGTGGGATGGGTACCAGAGCCCGACGGGTATGCCTCGGTCGATCCCCTTGGATACGAGCGCGGCGGCCAGGGCGATTGCCCGTTCGTGGCTGGTTTCATCGCCAGCGGCGGGGTGCTTGGGGTCCGCGACCCAGACCCAAAGGCGGGTAGCGATGGGGCGGGCGTGCTCGATGACGACCAGATTGTGCCGCTTGGCGCTGTGTTTCCATGCGATCGATCGCGGCGAATCGCCGGGGCGATATTCCCGCAGGCCCCAGAACTCATTGCTGACGCCGCTGGTGGCGGAATGCTTGCGGATTTCGTCGCCGTGGCCGTGGATGATGCGGACCAGCTCGGGCTTGATGTTCAGCGAACAGGGAAGGACCAGCACGGTGCGTGCCTGCTCGAAGACGAGGGATTTCTGGAGCAGCCCGAAGGGGAAACGGGTGGAGAGTCTGATGGTTCTGATCGTGTGCCGGCCGCGGTGGAGCGGGGTGAGTTCGCCGTAGAAGGTGTCTGTCTGGCCGGGGCCCAAGTGCATGACCGCGGCGGGCTGGAAACGGGCCCGGAGATTGGCGGGGGGAATCTCGGTCACCATGGAGGCGAAGAGCGGAAAGAACCGGGAATGGTTGCGGATGGAGTACTTGAGCCGGATGGGCTCACCGGCACGGGCATCGGGCACTGACTGGGCCTCAAGCCGGACCCGCATCAGGGCGTTTCCTGAGAAAAGACCGGAGACGATCAGTGTGGCGATCGAGACCCCGAAGAGCCAGAAAAGCAGGTTGTTCTGGGAGTTGATGGCACCGATGGCCAAAAAGACAGTCACGCCGATATAGACCAGACCGCCGAGGGTCAGCTTCGATTCACGGCGGATCGGTTTGCGGGAACGGCGGTCATGCCGCGCATCTTTGGCCGGGGCGGTGGGTACGAGATCCTGGCCTCGGCTTCGCTGACGGGCAATCGCGGTCATTACCTATCCATACTCACTCCGGCGCGTCACGGTTCTGATCGGGGATCACATATCCCGGGCGGGTGATGACGACGCATAGGAGCGCATCGCCGTCGGGGGGCAGGAAGGTCTGTGAGCGGGAGGTGTATATCCCTTCACCCTTCACGCGGATCTCCACCGCGTCGCGGGGGTAGGTCCCCCCGGGGAAGACCAGCTCGAAGTTGCCGGAGGCATCGGTTTCGGCGGTGGCATACACACCCCGGGCGCGTGCGTTGGCACCGTCCTTGCCGATCACCGATACGATGGCGGCGGGGATGCCGGGGTCGTCGAATCGTTCATCCTGGGGCGAAACGACCACCGACTGGCCCACGGGGCCCGCGATCACGCGGCCCTTGATGAGCTGCTTGCTCTGGCAGCCGGTCAGCAGGCAGGCGGCAAGGACCGAAGCGAACACAGGGAGAATATGGCGGCGGCGTGTGGGCACGGGTGGCTCCTGATGGGGGTGGATGCGGGCCCGCTCAGGCGTTGCCCTGCTGCATCTGATCGGCCAGTTCCTCTGGTTTGGGCAGATCTTTGATCCCTGAGAGCCCAAAGAGGTCCAGAAACTGCCTTGTGGTTCCGTAGAGCATGGGGCGGCCGAGTTCTTCCGCCCGGCCGGTGATCTTCACGAGTCGGCGGTCCATCAGGGTCCGGACGACCTCGCCACAGGCCACGCCGCGGATGGATTCGAGTTCGGCGCGGGTTATTGGCTGGCGGTAGGCGATGATGGCCAGGGTCTCCAGGGCAGGCTTGGAGAGGCGGGTGGTGGCCTTGGAGCGATGCATCGCGGCGACGATGCCCGCGTGCTCCGGGCGGGTCATCAGGCGGTAGCCGCCGGATACCTGCTCGATCCGGAAGGCTTGGCCGTGCTGGTCATACTGCTTGTTGAGCATCCCCACCGCGTCGTCGACGGCGGTGACCTTGACGGTCCGCTCCAGGTGTACAGCCAGGGCGTCGATGATGGCCTGGGCTTTGAGCGGGCGGTCGGAACTCACGAGCATCGCTTCGATCGGGACCAGGATTGTCGCCGGATCGATCGGCGGTGATTCCGGCTCCGAGGCCGGCTCCGGGATCGATTCCGAGGTTGGATCGGGCATTTCGCGGGCTTGCTCGGGCTGCCGGTTTTCGGTCTCGCTGTCGGCGTGGCTGGCTGATGCACTCATGCACACACTGTATCACGGTCCGCCTCGTTCCGCTTCCACGGGATCGGGTGATATGCTCTGAGCATGCACGATCGTCTGGATGAGCCGCTCCCGACCCAGCAACACCGATACGAGGGGCTTGAGGAACTGCCGCCGCTGGTGCTGCACAGGAGGCGCGAATCGCTGTTCCTGCTGTTGGCCGGGCTGTTCCTGGGGACGCTGGCGATGCTCAATATCCTGGGCATCACCCGGTTCATCAAGCTGCTGGAGGTCGATTTCGACCCTTCATCGCCGGGAACGACGGTCTTCGCCGTGGCGGTGGGTGTTCTCCCGTACCCGCTGACCTTCCTCTGCACGGATTTCATCTCCGAGCTTTACGGGCGGCGACGGGCGAACATGGTGGTCTGGATCGGGCTCATACTCAATATCTGGGTCGTCTTCGTCCTGTGGATCGGGGGGGTGCTGCCGGGATTCGAGGCCCGCGGCCCCGGCGGCGAGCTGCTGATGGATGAGGCGGGGCGGGCCCCGCTGTATTTCGAGCTGCGCGCACTGGCGTTCGGGGCGGTCACGGCCTCCATGATCGCCTACCTCGCGGCCCAGCTGGTGGATGTGCAGCTCTTCCACTTCTGGAAACGCCTCACCCGCGGGCGGCACCTCTGGATCAGGAACAACGGGTCCACGGTCATCAGCCAGCTCGTGGATACGACGGCGGTGATCCTGATCACGCATTTCTATGCCAAAGCGCTTCCTGTGGACGAGGAATCGCCCATTGTCCGCCAGTTGCTGATCTTCATCGCGACCGGGTATGTCTTCAAGCTGACGGTCGCGCTGCTGGACACGATCCCCTTCATCCTCGGGACACGCGCGTTGGTCCGATATCTCCGTCTGCCCCCGCCGGGAGAAGCGCAGAAAACGCCCGAGAAGGGGTAAATGGGACCTTGGGCCGCGATCGGGCCAAGAAGTGCCCGGTTCCGGCCGACATCACCCTTGCCGGTGTGTTTTCTGACCGGACGGGAGCTTTCGCATGTCCAAGCCGCTGATTCTGATCGCAGACGATGAATCCCACATCACGCACATCATCTCGCACAAACTCAAGCGTGCGGGGATGGATGTGCTGGTGGTCGAGGACGGCGAGATGGCCTTCAAGACGACCGTGGAGCATCGCCCGGACCTGATCGTGACCGATCTGCAGATGCCCTATCTTTCCGGGATCGAGTTCGCCACGCAGTTGTCCACGAACAACGAGTGCAAGGACATTCCGATCATTCTGTTGACGGCGAGGGGATACGCAGTGGAGGGCGAGATCGAGAAGCTCCCCTCGATCAAGAAGCTGCTGTCCAAGCCCTTCAGTGCCAAGGATCTGCTTGCCGACATTAACGAGTTGCTGGCAGTCCGGGATTTGAAAGGCCGCGCGGCATGAATATCCGCCGGGAACCAAAGAAAAACGATCCCATCCCCCCGACGCTGATCGACCGCTGCCGGGAGCTTGGGTTGATCTCGTGGCGTCTGAACCTCAACGGGATGCCGGTGGATGATCCCGACGCGCCCAGCATGCTCTCGCTTTGGCTGAGTTCTCGGCCGCTGCGGATGCTGATGGCCGAGGCGGCGATGCACTGGACCACGCAGGACGATCTGAGCTTCGAGGAGTTGCACCCGGGGTTGTGGGTGTTCCCGGTCGTCGAGGAGCACCGCGAACGCCGCACCGGGTTCTTTGTGGCCATCGGTTTCAGCGATGAGATCCTTGAAAGCGAACTGATCGCGGCGGGGTGCGCGGGCAACCAGCTGCAGATCTCCGCGCTGCGGCACCTGCTCAAGGATCGGACATCGGTGAGCCGGGACCACGCGGACCGAATCATGAACACGATCACCTGGATGCTCGGCGACCTGCGGACGATCAAGAGCAATGACGAGACCATCGAGCTGTTCTCCGAGCAGCTCGGAGATTCCTACGAGGTCGTCACGACGCTGGAGGACCTGGGCCGTTCGATGGGCGCGCTCCACGAGCCCGACGGGATTATTCTTGACGGCATCACCGAGATCGCCTCGACCCTGGACTACAACTGGGTCGGCTGCATGATCAATACGGACCACAAGATCCGCGAGGTTGTCAAGGTGCCGGTGCACCAGGCGGGGACCAAGCACCTTGAACCGGACCAGGTCGAAGCGATCCTGGCCCATGTCCGCGCCTGCGAGATGCTGGGCAAGGCGGACGCGACCGAGATCTACCCGGTGCTGCCCGGATATCCCGACCTCGAACCACAGATTTTGCTGCACCCGATCGAGCGGAACGGCGAGAAGCTGGGCGTGCTGATCGCGGCGGGCAAGAACGGCGACGACCCGCAGGTTTCCAGCCACGAGACCAAGCTGATGGAGTCGATCTCCGGCATGCTCGGGGCGGCCCTGGAGAACGCCGAACTCTATCACCGTCAGCACATGACCTTCATCGGCACGATCAAGGCCCTCTCGGCCGCGATCGACGCCAAGGACCAGTACACCCGCGGCCACTCAGAGCGGGTGGCGATGCTCTCGTCCATGCTCGCCCGCAAGGTCGGGTACAGCGCGGATGAGGCCGAGCGGGTGCGGATCTCGGGGCTGGTGCACGATGTGGGGAAGATCGGTGTGCCCGAGTCCGTGCTTTGCAAGCCCTCGCGTCTCACCGATGAGGAGTTCGACATGATCAAGCTCCACCCCACGGTGGGATACCACATCATGAAGGACATCCCCGACCTGCACGACATCCTCCCCGGCGTGCTGCACCACCACGAGCGGTGGGACGGCAACGGCTACCCCTCCAAGATCGCCGGCGAGGACATCCCGCACATGGCCAGAATCATGGCCCTGGCCGATACCTTCGACGCGATGAGTTCCAACCGGGCGTACCGCTCGGGCATGCCCCGCGAGAAGGTCATCGCCGAGTTCCGCCGGTGCGCGGGGACGCAGTTCGATCCTGACCTGGTCGAACCGTTCCTGTCGCTGGACTTCGGTATCTTCGATGACATGGTGACCAAGCACAAAGCGCAGGTGCCCATCCAGCATCGCGCTGCCTGAGTGAGCCATCAATCGATGGGACGGATCTGCAGAGGCATCCGGTCCGCCTCACTCAAATACACGCACCCACGAATCCTCGATGATCTCGGTCTCGAACTCATCGGGCATTTGCGATGCCAGCTCGGCGGCCTGCTCGGGTATTAGCTGCTCATTGAGCATGGTGACATGGGCGATAGAGCCCTCGAAACCACGCCGGGTATAGCTCGACGAGGCGATTTCATACCCGGCCCCGATCAGCATCGGTTCTCTGGTAAGCCATGGAAACACAATATATGATTTCGTGCCGTCTTCATTGTCTTCGTTGTGCCCGCTTTGGGCACCGTTGATATAGATTCTCAGCCCGAGATGCCCCCAGCTCACCGCGAGATGGAACCACTCGTCTTGCGGGACGGCCGCGGAACTCCATACCATTTTATCGGATTCAAAGTCATCGTCATCGGTGACATAGGCAATCAGGCGATTGTAATAGATCCCGACACTCAGCGTCGGGCTGTCATTGCTCGAACTGCTGCGCAGCATCCCGAGAATGCCGTAGAACTGGAACGGGTCGTCGCCCGTCCATTTGACCCACATGGTCATTGAAGCCCTCGACTGCTGAAAGTTGCTCCCCCAAGGGATCTCGACATAATCCGCGTTGTCCTGAAACACCGGCACCCAGCCGCCCTCATCGTTTGTTTCCTCGCCGGCGATGCTCGGATCGCGATAGAAGCCGTGGTTGTTGGCTTTGTGGTCCCGGGCCTGTCCCGGGTTGTTTGTTTCGTTCAGGGGCCAGTAGTGCTGGACATCGTACTTATTGAGCATGCCCAGATAGTCGAAACGCTCGTGCCGCAGATCGAAGCGGGCCATGGAGCGTGCCCCGGCGTGGTCGGAACTGATACCCACACGGTAGACAGAGGTATCCGCATCGGGCGTTCCCAGTGTGTCCGCGTCGATGACGGTGCTCGAATATGTCCGGCCGCCGAGCGAGGTATCGCTGAACACGGCCCCCTTGGCGGCGTTCACATCCCACTGGGGGTCGCTGAGGATTTTGGCCAGGGCCAGCTCGGTCGCGTCGAGCGATCCGGTGTTGTTCTCGCTCATCAGTTCAACAATGGCGGTCTCATTGTTGCCCACCTGCCGCAACGAGACGCCGATGAGCACCATCGAGACGATGGCCGCCACGGTGAAGAGCGTGATAATGTAGATCGAGCCGCGTTGGGCGGCGGGTTTGGCGGTGCCTGTCATCATGAACCCCCTGACGAAACGACGAAGCCGAGCGTATCGGCTCCGTGGGCGTGGAGCGAGACCACTTCAGCGAGGGTGGTGCCGTTCTTGGAAACCCGCACGCTCACCCGTTTGAGCCCGGTCTAGGCCCCCGCGGTCATCGTGGGATCCTTGATCTCGGCGTGCTC
>JBBDKK010000206.1:8645-11121 GCA_040879395.1 Phycisphaerales bacterium | reverse complement strand
TGGAGGAAGGATGAAGCGTGGATGAAGGTCGGAACGGGCTCAGGTCTTGAGGGAGCTAACCATGGCGACGGCGATGATGGAGAGGATCATGACGGGGATGAAGACGCTGACGGCGGCGGGGAGGCCGGGGATCGGGGCGGAAGCGCCCAGGACGCCCCCGATGAGGGCGATGATGGCGACCGGGGCGCATTTGAGGGACTGGACGACCATGTTCTTGGGTTCGCGGATGATGTAGAAGGGCATGGCGATGACCAGCGCGAGGACCGAGGAGATCATGATGGCGAAGCGGCCCCACTTGAGGCGTGCGTAGCGGGCGCGTTTGTCGGGGTCGGTGAGCGTCTCTCGGTCGAGCATCTGGGAGACCTGACGGAAGCTGAGTGCCTGGGAGTACTCCTCGTAGCGGTTCATGCGGAGTTCATCGGGGCCGAGGGTCGATTCGATGCGGTCGATGGGGGCGGGGGGCTCGGGGACGGGCGTTCCCCGGGCCTGGACGGTGCCGTCGGTGAGGTCCCAGCCGCCGTTTCGATAGACCGCCGAGCGTGCGGTGAAGGCCCTGGATGCCTTGCCCTGCTCGTCGCGCTCAAGGATGTAGACGCCCTCGAGCGTGTCGGTGTCGGCGTCGAAGGATGCGGCGCGGAAGAGGCGGCCTGAGCCGTCGAGGGTGAGGGGGACGGCGGCGGTGCCGAGCTGGCGGGTCCCGATGTCGCTGTGGCCGCGGACGAGCAGGGGGGCGATGCGTGGGATGACGAGCTCGATGTTGATGGCCTGGAGGGCAGTGAATCCCAGGGCGACGATGAGGACGGGCCGCATGACGTGGTGGAGGCCGGTCCCGGCGGCCATCATGGCGATGAACTCGCGGTGACGGGTCATCTGGGAGAAGGTGAAGCCCATCGCGCCCACGAGGATCATGCCGATGAGGAAGTTGAAGAGCTGGAGGAGTTTGGGCCGCCAGAAATCGGCGATGAGCAGGACGGCGACGAGCCATTTGCGGACGGTGGATGGCGCATCGCCGGAGACGGCGTCGGTGGCGAGCCGCTCGGCGTTGGCCATGAAGCGGTCGATGTTGAGGGTGGCGTCGATGACGACGACGAAGCTGAAGAGGATGACGGTCAACGCGATGACATTGATGAGGAACTGCTTGGCGATGTAGCGGTCGAGGAGTGTCATCTGGCGGGGGATGGTAGGTGGCGGCGGGGATCGCGGGGTGACTGCAGGGTTCAGTGCCGGCTGACGCGGCGGTAGGCGATCCAGGTGTATGCGAGCAGAATCGCCGGCCCGAGGTAGATAAAGGGGATGGCGGGCGCGCCGCTGTCGTCAACGGCTTCCTGGCCGCTGGAAATGATGATGATCGTGCCCAGGGCGGGGAAGAAGCTCCATAGGTAGACGACCAGGGGCTGGGCTTCCTTGAGCCGCAGGGCGATGACCGAGCCCGCGAGGACCATGACCAGGGCGGCGGCGGTCATGGCGTGGCGTTCGTGCGCCTTTGAGAGGATCTCGCGTCGGAGTTCCTCGATTTCCTCATCGAGCCGCTGGGCGGGGGGGACGAGGAACTCGGCGTACTGGACGGAGGCGGGGTTTGTGTAGGCCCGGGAGACTTCGAGCAGTTCCTCGCTGTCGTGGGCGAGCAGGGCGTCGAGGGGGTCGTCGCGGAATCGGAGGCCGGTGTATTGCGTGGCGGCCTTCTCGGTGGTCAGGGGGTCGGAGGCGGACGAGCCCAAGACTTCCACGCCGGAAAGATCGAGGGAGAAGCTGAGGACGGGGCGGTTGGCGGCCTGGGCCTGGAGTGGGTCGTCCGTGCGGGCGCGTTCCGGGCGGAGGGTGGCGGAGGCGGCGCGGAGGCGGTCGGTGGTCCCGGCGGGGGTGATGATCTCGATCTCGATGCGTTCGGTCGCCGGGCTGGGGAGCAGGGACCAGTTGCCATCGGTGCTGGTGAAGCCGCCGGCGAGGATGTTGACGGCCCCGACGGACGGCGAGCGCATCTCGATGGCCCGGCCCTGTCGCGCCTGGTCCGCGACGGCGCGGAAGGCGCGGATGGAGGCGATGCCCTTGGCCAGCTCAACGCGCTTGGAATCGACCGAGAGCATCTGGTCCGGGTTGTCGCGGAGGTCTCGCATCTCCTGGCCGCTCATGAACTTGGGGTCGTCCTTGAAGACGCGGGGGATGGGGAAGGCGGGGAGGGTGAAGGGATCGACGGTGATGGGCGACCCCTCGCGGTTGATGGTGAGGTCGATGAACTTCATCAGCACGGCCGTGGCGTCCTCATCGCCGATGCGCTGCTGGTCCTCTTCGCTCAGGGACCATACGGGGCGGATCTGGATCCATGCGCGGCGGGCCGTGCCGTCGATGGTGACGGTGCCGTTTTCGTCGGCTTTGACCAGCGCGACGCCCCCGAGCATGTACTGGTCGATGACGGGCGATCCCGGCTCGGGGGGGTGGCGCTGGACGATGTCGGCGTGGATCTCGTTGCTGCCGATGG
>JBBDKK010000206.1:0-8635 GCA_040879395.1 Phycisphaerales bacterium | reverse complement strand
ATCCGCTCGTCGCCGGAGGGAAGGAATCGTACGAGGGGCATCAGCAGCATCGAGGCGTCGAGCGCGGTTCCGCCGTAGTACTGGGTGAAGACGCCGCGCTCGTCCACGCCGTTCGCGCAGATGTCGGCGTGGATCTCGTTGCTGCCGATGGTGGCGGATTCTCCGCTCTGGAGCGAGCTGACGAAGACGCGGGCGAAATCCTGGGTGACCATGCGCTCCATTTCCTTGAGGAAACGGGGGATGACGCGGTCGTTGAGGGCGATGAGCATACCGGCGAGGAGGATGCCCGAGACGAGGGAGGGGAAGAGGAACTTCTTGTGGCTGATGCCCGAGGCGTAGACGGCGGTGACCTCGTTCTCCGAGGTCATGCGGTGGATGGAGATGGTGGCCGCGAACCCGGCGGCGAAGGGCAGGGCGTAGGCGAGCATGGGGGGAACGGCGTAGAACATGAACCGGATGGCCTGGTCCGCGGAGAGCATGCCGTCGGCCAGCGGTTTGACGGTGACCGCGAAGGCGATGGCGGCGACGACGACGGCGACGGTGAGGAGCAGGAGCCGCCAGAACTCGAATGAGATGGATCGCCAGAGGGTCCAGAGCATGGGGGGATGATAGGGATCGCAGGGGGAGGGACTGGCCACGAGCTACTGAGGACTAGGAAGAGAAGACTTACCACAGAGCACGCAGAGCACACAGAGGAGAAGGCAGAGGGGGGAGATGAGGAGAAAGGAGGGTGGCCCGACGGAGCCGTCCCCGGCTCCTTCGGGTTCTTCCATGCACCGACTCAGTTCGCCAGCGCGACCTCGACCTTGCCACCGGGTTTATCCATGATCGAAAGGCCCATGCCCGCGAGCCGGTCACGGATGCCGTCGGCGGCGGCGAAATCCTTGGCCTTCTTGGCCTCGGCCCGCCGGGTCAGGAGGGATTCGATTTCCTCGGAGGGGGTGACGCCGGGTTGATAGAGAGCAATGCCGGTGTCTTCGCCCTTGTCGATGGGACGGAAGATGACGCCGAGGATGTTGTCGATGAGGTGGAGGGCGGCGATCAATACTGTTGGTTTATCAGAGCTGTTCAAATCTTTCATTAACTGTATTAGATCAGTCCGAGATTCATTAGGAAGATCTACAGTACCCAAGCGCTTTTTCCAAGAATCTTCGCGACTTGCTGAAGTTTGAGCATCTCCATGGCTGCCGATCGACGATGTGGCGAACGAATCAATGCAACTCAATGCTTTCGCGATATTCAGATCATCGGCAAGCGCTTCAGCAAAATCTTCAAGATCATGACGGACGGCCTGATCAAATATAATTCTATCTTCTAAACTCTGAGTACAGAGATAGGCACCCTTGGCGATATTTCTCCAGCGATCCACGCGCCGGGCACTGTCCTTCAACCCCTGCATCGAAAAATCCGCATTCGCCCGGTAATGCGTCTTGATCAGTTCCAGCCGCACCGCCGCCGGATCAAACCCCTTGGCGGTCAGGTCGCGCAGAGTGTACATCGTCCCTTTGGACTTGGACATCTTCTCGCCGTCGACCTTGAGGAAGCGCGGGTGGAACCAGTGCGCGGCGAAGGTGTCGCTGCCGGTGAAGCAGCAGGACTGGGCGATCTCGCATTCGTGGTGGGGAAAGATATTGTCCTCGCCGCCGGAGTGGAGGTCGATGCGGGCGTGGTTGGTCCTCGCGCCCTCGAGCCCGCCGGCGGCCAGGCGGTCCAGGGCCATGGCGGTGCATTCGATGTGCCAGCCGGGGTAGCCCTGTCCCCAAGTGTCCTGATCCGGCACGCGCGGCGAGTCCCACTTCATCTTGTGGGATTCGTCCTCCTTCCAGAGGAGGAAATCTGCGGGGTGGCGCTTCTGGCGGGTGTTGGCATCATCGACGCGTCCGCCCGCCCCGCCGCGGAGCTTGTCGAGGGTGTTGCCGCTGAGATCGCCGTACTTTGCAAAGCGCTGGACATCGAAGTAGATCGCCCGGCCGCCGGGCTCGCCCGCGGGGTAGGCGCAGTCGTTGGCCAGCAGGTGCTCGATGACGGTCCGCATCTGGGGGATGTTGTCGGTGGCGCGAGGCATCAGCGACGCATCGCTCTGCGCATCGGCGGCGACCTTCAGGCCCAGAGCAAGGGCGTCCTCCATGAAGCGCGCTTCGTAGAAGCGGGCGATGGCGGAGGGGTCGCTGGGATCCACGCCCGCATCGGGGGGGAGCTTGCCGGATTTCTTGGCCTGCGCGAGGCGCTCGGCGGCCAGTTCCATCTTGTCCCGGCCCCCGCCGTCGGCCGCGTCGTCCTCGGTCATGTGGCCGACATCGGTGATGTTCATGACCTGCACAACGAGGCGTGGTTTGCCCGCTGAAACAGGGGTCGGCGGGTCATTCGAGAGCGTGCAGATAGGTGATTCCAGCCAACGGCGGAGCAGATCGGCGGCGAGGAACGATCGGAAGTTGCCGATGTGTGCATCGTCGTAAACGGTTGGGCCACAGGAATAGAAGGTGATGCGCGCGGGGTCCGCGGGTTCGAAGTGTTCGAGTTGTTTGGTCAGCGTGTTGTAGATCTTCAGGGGCATGCGGCAAATGGTAGGATTCGTGCGGGCCGGGGGTGCCCCGGGCGGTTTTCACCCATATCCTTGCCAGACCGACAGATTAGACCGAACGGTCCTTTCTCCCACGAAACCCCGCCTGCGAAGCCCCCCTTATGAACAACGACATCTGGAATTCTTTCACCAGCGACCCGACGACGGGCGTCACCGTGCTCACCGCAGACGGCGAGGTGATCTATATCAACGAGCAATCGACGCGCATCTTCTTTGACGATGGGCGTGCACCGTCGGCGGTGATCGGCAAGTCGATCAACGAGATGGGTTTCCCCGAGCAATGGGTCAAGGAGCGGCTGGAGCTTATGCGCCGGATCCGCGACACCGGCGAGGGCGTGCTGCTGCGGACGGTGTGGAGCGGCAAACAGCAGTACAGCTGGATGCGGCCGATCGAGGGCGAGGACGGCGAAGATGGCGACGGGCGCGGGCATGTCCTTGTGATCACACGCCGGATCGCCGGCTCCGACGAGACGGCGGTGCTGCTGGCCGGCGAGCACGAGGTGACCAAGTCCGGCGTGATCAGTCTGGGCGAGCTTTCGGTGCTCACGCCGCGAGAACTCGAGGTGCTCGCGCTGCTGGGCCAGCAGATGTCGATCAAGGAGATCGCCAACACGCTGTTCCGGTCGGTGAAAACGATCGAGAACCACCGCGAATCGATCGGACGCAAGCTCAAGCGGACGCGCGGGATCGAGCTGGCCGGGATCGCCCAGAGCGCGGGGCTGGTTGTCGAGGATTCCAAGCGCACGCGCGTTGACGGCGCGAACCCCGAAGAAAACTGAGCGGCGGCCCCTGGGCCATCGAAGTACTGTCCGGGGATCAGGTCTGCGCATCGACCGCGGGGCGGGAGTCCTGAGACTCGTCACGGCTTTCATCCGCCTCGGGGGCGCGGGAAACCCGCAGTCGCACCACGCGTGTGGGCTCGGCCTCAAGGATCTCGATGCGGACCGATTCGTGGTCGAAGGTTTCGCCCCGTTCGGGGATCCGCCCGAGGGTGGTGTTGATGAAGCCCCCCACCGTGTCGTAATCGTCTGATTCGGGCAGTTCGATCCCCAGCGTTTCGAGTTCGTCGTTGGCATCGTCGATGTCGGTCCGCGCATCGATCTCGGCGGCGCGGGTGGTGATATCGACCACGACCCCGCCGTTGCTGTCCTGGGGGTCCTCGAACTCGTCCTGGATCTCGCCGAAGATCTCTTCGACGATGTCCTCCATCGTGACCAGGCCGGAGTTGCCGCCGTACTCATCGAGGATGATGGCGATGTGGACCTGGTCGGCCAGGAGCTGTGCGAGCAGCTCGCGGACGGTCTTGGTCTCGGGCACGAAGGTGGGCTCGCGCAGGAGGTTGCGCAGGACGAAGGGGCGGTTGTCCTTGCCGTGGGCGATGATCCAGCGCAGCAGGTCCTTGGCGTAGAGCATGCCCTCGATGTGGTCCAGGTTGTCGCCGTAAACGGGGATGCGCGAGTGCCCCTGCCCGTCGACGAAGGCCATGACCTTCTCGATATCGTCGGTGTATTCCAGGGCCTTGATCTCGGTGCGGGGGGTCATGATCTGCTCGACGGAAGTGGAGCGGAACTCGACGACGGCCTCGAGCATATCCCGCTCGGTCTCGTCGAGGCGGGCCTCGATCTCGTCGTCGTCAACGATCGAGCGCAGGTCGTCGGCGCTGATGGTGAACTCCTTGCCGTTGCTGTCCGCCCCCGCCAGGCGGCGGATGACCTCGTCGGTAAATCGCCACACCGGCAGGAGGGGAACAAAGATCAGGTGGGCAGCGCGGATGAGCATGCTGAACTTGACGACGGCCCGTTCGCCCGCGTGCGCCGCGACGCCCATGGGGATCAGGTTGCTCACGACCCAGAGCACGGCGATGGCGCACAGCAGGCCGATGACCAGCGAGACGGCGGTCGGGGATGCCTCCTGCCGCAGGCCCGCGGCCCAGAAGACCATGCACATGGCCGAGGTGAAACGCGCGGCGGAGCGGAAGATCGCCAGCGCGGCGGTGTGTGCGGCGACATCGTTGACGATGGTCTGCACCCGCCGGATCAGCGGCTCGTGGCGGATGCTCTGAAGCTCGGCCGTCATGCGGACACGCGAAAGCGTGTGCAGCGAGAGCACCAGCGACGCGAAGACGCCGGAGATCAGCGCGAGCACCAGCGCGGAGATGAGCCACCATCCTGCCATCATGACGCGGCCCCCGGGGTGACGGGCGGATCTTTGAAGAATGTCGTGCCCACGCCGATGGCGGCGAGGATCTGATCTTCCCTGGTGTGCATGCTGTTGAATCCCTCTTCGTCGTGGTCGTCGTAACCCAGGCAGTGGAGCACGCCGTGGATGATGTAGAGCAGCAGCTCGCGCACGGGTTCGTGCCCGTGCTCGCGGGCCTGGCGGGCGGCCTGATCGTGGCAAATAATCAAATCGGCGTCGAGTGCTTTGTGGGTCGGATCGCCCGTGGTGTCGGCGGCGAGGTCGAAGGTGAGGACATCGGTGGTGCCGGGGGCGTTGGCGTAACGCTCGTGGGCCTCGGTCATCTCGCGGTCATCGACGATGCGCACGCGGACGCTGCCGGTGTTGGGTAACTGCTCCATTGCGCGGCGGGCGAGGTCGGTGAGTTGGCGGAGTTCATCGGGGCGCAGCGATCCGCAGGCGTCGAGCAGTTCGATCTCGGCCGTGGGGCGCACCCTCTGCCGGGGAGGGGGGGGTTGGTCGTCGGCCTCCTGAGGAGGCGTGGGAGATCGATCGGGCTCGTCCATGAGATTGGGCCGGTTCGTTCCTGTCGGCCGCCGGGCGGGAATGCCGGGCGTGCGCGGGGGGTTGATGGCCGCCTGCGTGGTTTGAGAGCCGCGTCGATGCCCGGTTGGCGGGCTTGACGATCGTCACGGATCTTCTGGCGGGAGCATAGTTTATCGCCTCTGGCCCGCTGAACCAACAGTACTATCCACAATCGGAGCGCAGAAAACCACCCAAACATGGGTCAAACAGTGCGTGATTGGCATCAAATTAAGAAAAGTTTATCGCTTAAGGGCCGATATCAACACATGTAAGTCATTTTTTTCCTACATTAGTCACCAGATCTCTCTCTCCTCCAGCGGGGCGCCTTGGACACATGGCGCCCTGCTTTTTTTTATCCCGCAACCCGGTTTGCGGGGGGTCCGCGGCCGATGCGGGGCCGGTGGTCGATAGCATGTACGCTCGCGTTTCGCCTCGCCCTCCACCGCACAGGAATGATCGGTACCCATGTTCAGCAGCGCACGCATCGCGGTCACCGGCAGCGCCGGGTTCATCGGCTCGCACCTCTGCCAGGCGCTCCTTGGGCGCGGGGCCAGCGTCGTGGGCATCGACAACATGGACCCCTACTACCCGCTCGCGCTCAAGCGGGCCAACCTCGCCGAAATCAACGAAGGCCCCGGCGGCGAGCGTTTCACCCAGCACGAGATGGATATCTGCGACACCGATGCGCTCACGCGCGTGCTCAAGGATGCGGGCGTACAGGGTGTCATCCATCTGGCGGCCAAGGCGGGCGTGCGTCCCAGCATCGCCGACCCCGTGGCGTACGCGCGGGTGAATGTCGTCGGCACGCAGTCCGTGCTGCGGGCCGCGCACGAAGCCGGGTGCCGGCAGGCGGTGTGCGCCTCATCAAGTTCCGTTTACGGCAACAACAAAAAGGTTCCCTTCAGCGAGGACGACCCCGTCGAGCAACCGATCTCGCCATACGCGGCGACCAAGCTCGGCTGCGAACTCATCGGGCGCACGCACCATCACCTCACCGGCATGCCCACGGCGATGCTGCGCTTCTTCACCGTATTCGGCCCGCGCCAGCGCCCGGACCTGGCGATCAGTCTGTTTCTTGACAAGGTCAGCCGCGGAGAAGCGATCGACCGCTACGGCGACGGGACCAGCAGCCGCGACTACACCTATATCAACGACATCATCGCCGGCGTGCTCAGCGCGTACAGCAACATCGATGTCCACGGCTTCCGCGTGTGGAACCTCGGCGGCGACCACCCGACCACCCTCAACGAGCTGATCTCCGCCGTAGAGTCGGTGGTGGACCGCGCGGCGGTGATCAACGAGATGGGGATGCAGCCGGGCGATGTCGAGCGGACCTGGGCGGACCTGACGCGGGCGGGAGCGGAACTGGGCTACGCCCCCAGCACCGCGATCCTCGAGGGGATCGCGCACCAGTGGGCCTGGATGCAGCGGCTCAACGACGCGGAAGGAACCGACACCGGGGCCCGGACGCCATGAGCCGCGGCGGGCCCTCACGCAAGCCGACGATGCGGATCGTGCGCAACCTGGCGCGCTCGGGCGGGACGCTGATCGGCCGGTGCATCGGCTGCATGGAGGGTGTCACGCTGATCAGCGAGATCCACCCCGCGGACCTCAAGACCACCAACCCGATGATGCAGGCCAAAGACTGGTTCTCTCTGGTGGGCCCCAAGGACATCGCCCAGTGGAAACGGCGGCCGCCCAGCGTGCTGCAGTTAGTGGGCATCTGTGACACCCGCGCGCAAGCGCGGGGCGAAAAACTCGTGCTGCGCGACTGGTCGCACCTGGACTACATCGGCGTACCGTTCACAACGCCCGCCCACGGCTTCGCCCTCGGCGATGCCCTGGAGCCCGCATACACCCTGCGCGTGAGCGTCACCACCCGCCACCCCATCGACCAGTACCTCTCGCTGACCCAGCTGGACGCGGTGGCCGCGAAACTCGGCTTCGACCAGTACTGCCTCGGTTGCGTGCGCTTCGCCCAGTACGCCGCCAAACACGGCTTCCACCGGTACGAGGATTTCACGGCCGACCCCGACACCGTGCTGCGCGCCATGTGCGAGGAACTCGATCTGCCCTTCGACGCTTCGTACCGCGACAAATGGGCTTCGTACACAACCATCACCGGCGACACGACGCCCACGCTGGGGCGCGGGGCGGGCCGCAAAGAGATCATCCCGATGCCGCGCAAGCCCGTGGACGATGCGCTGGTCGAACGCTTCCGCGCCAACGCGGACTACCGCCAAGCGTGCGAGCTGCTCGGTTACGAGGCATAACACACCGTGGCCCGGCTCGCCGCGCCGGGGTTCCAATCCGCCGACTCAGACCCGATACCCGTGGGCCTCCATGGGCCCGGAGAAAACATCGTTAAACGCCCTCTCCAGCGCGGGCGAAATCGAAGTAAGCGTCTGGCCCGAGCCGCCGGTGTTCATGAAATAGGTGCCGGACTGGCGGGCGCCCTCGGTGCCCACGAACAGCGTCTGGGCCTTGCCGCCCTTGGCACCCTGGTGCTTCTCGCGGATCTCCATCGCACGCATGCTCTCAAACGAGCTGGCCCGCACGGCCCCATCGATGGCCCCGTCGTCCGCTTCAATCCCCAGGAACGCGAGGATATTGCTCAGGTTCGCCGAGGGATCGGCCTTGAGGTCCTCGTAGCGCACGGTATGCACCGGGAAATCGGTCTGCGATTGCCACGATTCGATGTGCGACCGCCAGGTGCCGTAGCCCAGCGACAGGAACACCGGGTCGCCCCCGGCGGCGATGAACTTGCGGGCGTACTGCTCATCGCTCATCTGCTGCGCTGTCAACCCCGAAAGGCGGCGATAGTTGAGCGCGGAGAAGAGCACATCCCGCGGGTCGCGCGTGATGAGCACCGCCCGCTCGCTCTGGTCAATCTTGGGGTGCTTGGGCGAGCAGGCGAAGTGCGTCTTGGCCAGCATTGGGCCGGTTTCGGGTGGATCAAACGGCAGCGGACGGTGGATGTCGGGGATCTTGCGCGCGATATCCACCGACTTGGCGGGCGGGCCGTGCATCACCGAATAGAGCAGGAACCGGACCCATGTGTTGCCCGACTTTGGATACGATGCGAGCCAGTTGATGCCCATCATGCCCCCCCTTTCCCGGCGCACCAGTTCTGCCACAGCCCGGCCAAAGCCGCTTGCAGCTTGCCGGTGTACGCCTCGCCATCGCACAACGGGGAGCCGACGAGCTGACCGCGCAGCGCGACCCGATCCGCGCCGGGCCGCTTGCCCGCCGCGGCGTGCTCGGCGGCCAGCGCGGCATAACCGTCCTGAT
>JBBDKK010000205.1:5371-11268 GCA_040879395.1 Phycisphaerales bacterium | reverse complement strand
GGACCTCAACGCGCCCGAGGTGATCATCCGCAACGAGAAGCGGATGCTCCAGCAGGCCGTCGACGCCCTCTTCGACAACAACCGCTGCCGCCGCCCGGTGCTCGGCTCCTCCAGCCGCGCCCTCAAGTCGCTCACCGACATGATCAAGGGCAAGCAGGGCCGCTTCCGCGAGAACCTGCTGGGCAAGCGCGTCGACTACTCCGGCCGCTCGGTCATCGTCATCGGCCCGGAACTCAAGCTCCATCAGTGCGGCCTGCCCAAGAAGATCGCCCTGGAACTCTACCAGCCCTTCATCATCCGCAAGCTCAAGGAGCACGGGCTGGCCGACACCATCAAGTCCGCCAAGCGGATGCTCGAACGCCGCGACGCGGAGGTCTGGGACATCCTCGAAGAGGTCATCTACCAGCACCCGGTCATGCTCAACCGCGCGCCAACCCTCCACCGCATGGGCATCCAGGCCTTCGAGCCCGTCCTGGTCGAGGGCAACGCCATCCAGCTGCACCCGCTGGTCTGCACCGGTTTCAACGCCGACTTCGACGGCGATCAGATGGCCGTCCACCTGCCGCTCTCCATCGAGGCCCAGGCCGAGGCCCATGTGCTGATGCTCTCGACCAACAATGTGTTCTCCCCGGCCAACGGCCAGCCCATCATCAACGCCTCCCAGGACATCGTCATGGGCGTCTACTTCATCACCACGACCCTGCTCAACCCCGACGAGGTCGATGAGAAGGACATCCCACGCTACAAGGACCGCCACGAGGCGATCCTGGCCTTCGACGCCAAGAAGATCGGCATCCACGACCTGATCTCCGTTCGCCTCTCGGCCTTCGACAAGGTCGTCCGCAAGGAACGCGGCCCTATCGAGCCCATGCCCGAGCACGGACGCCTGATCACCACCGTCGGACGCGTGCTCTTCTCCGAGATCCTCGGCGAGAACATGCCCTTCTACAACTGCGCCATCGGCAAGAAGGGCTGCGCCCGCGTCATCGACGATACCTACGAGTACTGCGGCCCCGCCGCCACCATCAACCTCCTCGATGAACTCAAAACCATCGGCTTCAAGAACGCGACCCTCGCGGGCCTCTCCTTCGGCGTCACCGACCTGCGGATTCCCGAAGAGAAGACCGCGATGCTCGAGGAGGCACAGAAGAAGGTCAACCGCGTCGAGAAGAACTTCGACCGAGGCATCATCACCGAGCGCGAACGCTACAACCAGCTCCTGGACATCTGGTCCCACTGCCGCGAAGAACTCACCACCGTCCTTGTAGAGACGCTCCGCAACGACCGCCGCCATCCCGACGGCTCGTACGCGAGCATCACCAAAAAGGAAGGCAAGGCGTTCCTCAACCCCGTGTACCTCATGAGCGACTCGGGCGCACGCGGTAATGTCTCACAGATGCAGCAGCTCGCCGGCATGCGGGGCCTGATGGCCAAGCCCAGCGGCGAGATCATCGAGACCCCCATCCGGGCCAACTTCCGCGAAGGCCTGCACATCCTCGAGTACTTCTCGTCCACCCACGGCGCACGCAAGGGCCTGGCCGACACCGCGCTCAAGACCGCAGACTCGGGATACCTGACACGCAAGCTCTGCGATGTCGCCCAGTCCGTCATCGTCTCAGAACACGACTGCGGCTCACGCCGCGGCATCGTCAAGCGGGCCATCTACAAGGGCGAGCAGATCGATGTCCCCCTGCGGGACCAGATCTACGGCCGCGTGGCCGTCAACGCCGTCTCCGATCCCAAGACCGGAGAGAAGATCGTCGATTCCAACGAGATGATCTCAGACGAGGCCGCCCGGCGTATCGATGAACTCGGCATCGACGCCGTGCTCGTCCGCTCACCGCTGACCTCCGAGTCGCCCATGGGCTGCTCGGTGCTCGACTACGGCATGGACATGTCCACCGGCAAGCTCGTCGAAGAGGGCATGGCCGTGGGGATCATCGGCGCCCAGTCGATCGGTGAGCCCGGCACGCAGCTGACCATGCGTACCTTCCACTCCGGCGGCATCGGCACCCGCGCCGTCGTCGACACAGAATACCGCGCCCTCAACAACGGCACCGTGGAAATCCGCGACTGCAACGAGGTCGCGGTCAAGGACGACGACGGCAACGACTGCTTCGTCACCCTCAAGCGCAACGGCGAGCTGGCCATCCTCGATGACGACGGCAAGGAACTCGAAAAGACCAAGATCCCCTACGGCGGCTTCATCTACGCCGCCAAGGGCGACACCGCCAAACGTGGTGCGATCCTGGTCAAGTGGGACCCCCACCGCACACCCATCCTGGCCGAGAAGCCCGGACGCGTGGAGTTCGTCGACATCGAGATCGGCGAGACCGTGCGCGAGGAAGACGCCGGACGCGGCCAGAAGGCGCTGGTGGTCATCGAGCACAAGGGCGATCTGCACCCGCAGATCAACATCGTCGACGACGAGGGCCATATCCTCGACTTCCATTACCTGCCCGCCAAGGCGCGTCTGGAAGTCACCGACGGCCAGGCCATCGACGCCGGCCACATGGTCGCACGCCAGCCCCGTTCCGCGGCCGGCTCGGCGGACATCGTCGGCGGTCTGCCCCGCGTGACTGAGATCTTCGAGGCACGCAAGCCAAAGGACCCGGCCTTCATGGCCGAGATCTCCGGCATCGTCGAGATCCTCGGCGACAAGCGCAAGGGCAAGATGACCATCCGCGTCGTCTCCGACTCGGGCATCGAGAAGGACCACCATGTCCCCAACGACAAGGCCCTGCTCGTCCACGCCGGCGACTTCGTCCAGGCCGGCGACCAGCTCACCGAGGGCCCGCTGGTGCCCCACGACATCCTGCGCATCAAGGGCGAGGAAGCCCTGTGGCAGTACATGCTCGACGAGGTGCAGAATGTCTACCGGGCGCAGGGCGTGCCCATCAACGACAAGCACATCGAGATGATCCTCTCGGCCATGCTCCGCAAGGTCCGCGTGGAGAACCCGGGTGACACCGATCTGCTCCCCCACGAGATCGTGGACAAGTTCACCTTCCGCCAGACCAACAACGCCATCGCCGGGATGGCCCGCGTCACCGACGCGGGCAACACCACCCTGCGTGTCAATGACCTGGTGGACAAGGAAGTCGTCAAGGAAGCCAACGCCAAGGCCGAAGCCGAGGGCGGCGAGATCGCCAAGACCAAGCGGGCCCGCCCCGCATCGGGTCGCACATTGCTCTTGGGCATCACCAAGGCCGCGCTCTCCAGCGATTCCTTCCTCTCGGGCGCATCCTTCCAGGAGAGCACCAAGGTGCTCACCGAGGCCTCGCTCCGCGGTGCCGAGGACCACCTGGTCGGGCTCAAGGAGAATGTCCTCCTCGGACACCTCATCCCCGCGGGCACCGGCTTCCGCAAGTACCAGGACATCCGCGTCAAGACCCTCGTATCCCCCGAGGAACTCGAGGAGACCCTGGCAGATGAGGACTTCTACGACGACTACGAAACCGAGGCCATGATGCAGTCCGAATCGGCCTACGCCGACCAGTCCCGCGTCGATTCGCCCCAGGTCGAGATCAAGGATGTCGTCGTTGGCGAGGGCTCAAACGAACCCGCCGAGGCCACCGAAGCCACCGAGGGCTGACCTCCAACCGCATCACTCACACATCAATCAAAGGGCGTCCCCCCAGGGGACGCCCTTTTTTCTTGCACCCAAACCGCGCCTGTGCTCAACCGCCCTCCCCGCGCCTACGCTGGATCTATGCCCGACGCATCGCTCTTTGAAGTCTTCCCAACCCCCTCGGATTCACCCTTCGTGATCGAGCACATCGCCGAGGAGTTCACCAGCGTCTGCCCCGTCACAGGCCACCCGGATTTCGGCGTCATCACCTTGCGATACCAGCCCCGCCCCGGCAGTTCCGGCGGCGTATGCATCGAACTCAAATCCCTCAAGCTCTACTACCACTCATTCCGGGACGAGGGCATCTACTTCGAGGCCGTCACCAACACCATCCGCGACGACCTCGTCAAGGCGATGGACCCGGTGTGGCTGCAGATCGAAACCAACTGGAAAGGCCGCGGCGGCATCCGCTCGGTGATTCGGGCGGATCATGGGGATGTGCCTGGGCATTTTCTGGGGCGGTGATTTCCCTCGCAGACTGGTCGCGTTGGATTCGCATGGCGGCTCGGGCGCGCGCCGCGGCTCCCGGTACAATGTCGTTGCGTAAGCCCTAAAGCCTGTTAGACGATTACAAGGATTCCCCCGATGACGACCCATCCCACCGCGTTCCTGCTCGTCCCATGCACGGTCATTTCGATCCTGGCGTGCTCCGCCGGCGCACAGGCGACCCTACCCGAGCGGCCGATCACGGACTTCGTTCGGAGGATTCACCGGGACGCCAAGGGTGACATGTGGCTCGGGACCAACGGCGACGGCGTGATCCGTCGCCGCGAAGAAGAGACCGAGTTCTTCACGACCACGAACGGGCTCGGGGGTGATGCGATCCGTGGCATCGAAGAAGACGCGGACGGCAACCTGTGGTTCGGCACCTCAGGCGGTCTGACGAGATACGACGGCACATCATTTACGAACTACTCGTCGGAGGACGGCCTCGTCGGCGATGATGTCTGGTCGCTCACCATCGACTCAGCGGGCATCATCTGGGTCGGCACTCTCCGCTTCGTGAGCAGGTTCGACGGCGAGCGGTTTACACCGTTCGAGCTTCCCAAGTCCAGTCCGATACCGGAGCGCGGGGTGACGAGCGATTCGATCGTCCATTGCATCATGGAGGACAGCAAGGGCCGCATGTGGTTTGGGAACAACGACGGCGCCTACATCTACGATGGCGAAAAGCTGGTCAATATCTCCGAACGCGATGGTCTGTGCGGGAATGTGGTCAACAGCATCGTCGAGGATGATCAGGGCCGGTTCTGGTTCGCCACGCATTTCAGCGGCGTCTGCCGGTTGGACGGCGACCGATTCGTGGCCTTCGGCGAGGATCAAGGCATCGAGGGTTCCGAGGTCTGGAGCGTGTACAAGGATCGCGAAGGCAACATATGGTTCCCTGTCGAAGGAGACGGTGTGTTCCGATACGACGGAGAGAAGTTCACGAACTTCAATGCCGACAGCGGGCTGACAAGCGCGGCGATCCAGTGCGCCTTCGAGGACGCCGACGGCACGATCTGGCTGGGCGGCTGGACGGGCCTCTTCCGCTCCGAGGGCGACTCCTTCGTTCGCATCACTGAAAACAAGCCGTGGTAAGCGGATGGGTGAGGCCCTGCTCGGTTCTCACGGATAATCCTGCCGCGTCGGGCGAATCACCACATCACACACATGCACGCCCGCCGGCTGGGAAACGATGAATCCCACCGTCCGGGCCACATCCTCGGGAACCAGCACCGGCGAGAACTTGTCCATCAGCTGCCCGAACGACTCCGCGTCATAGCCCGCCACGCCCTGGAACTCGCTCTCGACGATCCCCGGCTCGATCAGCGTCACCCGGATCCCGCTGGGGCCCAGCTCACGCCGCGCCGCCTCGGCCAGCGAGTTCACCCCGAACTTGGTCGCCCCGTACATCGACGAGAACGGCGAGATATGCCGCCCCACGGTCGATCCCAGCACCACGATGTCCGCCGGGTGCGCCCGCCAGTCCCGCCCGGCGTTGAGTTCCAGCAGCCGCTGGCCGGATTTGCGAATCAGCAGGGCCACGCCGATGAGATTCGTCCGGACCATCTCCTCCCACTGCCCCGTGTCGGAGGTCATCACCGAGCCGCTGAGCCCCCGCCCCGCGTTGGCCACGATCAGATCCGCCGGTCTGCCGAAGTGCTCGCCGGCGGCCGAGAGCATCGCATCGATCGTCCCCTCCTCGCTCGCATCGCCTGGAACGCAGACAGAGCGGGGTTTGCCGTCGAAAAACCCGTGCTGATCGGTGATCCGCTGGGCCAGC
>JBBDKK010000205.1:0-5361 GCA_040879395.1 Phycisphaerales bacterium | reverse complement strand
CTCGCGCCGGGCGTTGAGCACCACCCCGGCCCCACGCGCGGCCAGATCCAGGGCGATCGCCTGCCCGATGCCCGCGCTGGCGCCGGTAATCAGCGCGACACGGCCTTTGAGTGCGGTTTGCTGTGGCATTCTGCGTCTCCGAGGGGGTGAGAGAGTGTACGCACCGGCAAAGTACGATAAGATCAGGGCATGCCGATACGCACAGAACTCTATCGCCGCAAATCCCTCCCGACGAAGCCCCGCTCCGCCCGCCGATTGCCCCGCTCCGCCCGCCGATTGCCCCGCGCCGCCGTGCTGATCGGCTCGGGCCTGCTCATGGCCGGTTTCGGCGGCTGCGATGCCATCAAGGAACGCCGCGCCCAGCGGGCCGAACGCGATGCCCGCGCCCAGGTGCGAGAGCAGGACCAGCAGGCCAACCAGGACACCGCCCGCCAGCTTCCGAACCAGGACCCCCAACAGACCGATTGGCTGGCCCGCCAGCACATCGCCAACGGCGAAGCCGACCGCTCCCGCCAAGAGCCAAGGGCCGAACAATCTGAATCGGGGATGACCATCGTCGACGAGCGCACCGCCTCCGCGCCCGACGAGCGGCCGCTGGTCGAGATCGTCGAGCAACCCCGCCGGACCCGCGAGCAGCAGAGCTACGCCGCCGCCGTGGAGATGCACGCCGCGGGAGACCTGCAGGCCGCCCTGGCCGAACTCGAACGCGCCATCGCCTTCAACCCCCAGTTCACCCCCGCCTATCTCGAATCGGGGGATATCTATCTCGAACTGGCCCAATACGAAGAGGCCGAACGCCAGTTCGCCTTGGCAGTCCGCAACGAGCCCCGCAACTACATGGCCCAGTACCGCCACGCACAGGTCTTGCACAAGCTCGACCGCCTCGACGATGCCAACCGCGCCTTCCTCCGCGCCCTCTCCATCCGCCCGGCGTCCTTCGATGCCAACCTGGGGATCTCGATCGTCCTGCTGGAAATGGGCCGCGCCGAGCAGTCCCTGCCCTACGGCCAGCGCGCCGTGCGGAGCGAGCCGCCCAGCGGCCGCGCCCGCATGCACCTCGGAAATGTCTACGCCGCCATCGATCGCCACGAGGAGGCCGTGGTCGAGTACCAGCAGGCCGCCGAGCTGATGGACGCCCCGACCGCCGGTCTGCTGCTGAACATGGCCGAGTCGCTCAACCAGCTCCAGCGCTACGCGGAGATGGTGGGGGCCCTGGACCAGCTCGTCCGCATCGATCCGGGCGCCATCGCCTACGAGCGCCTCGGTTCGGGCCTCTTCCGCCTCAAGCGATACGAGGACAGTCTCGATGCCTTCCGCGAATCGGCGAACCTGGACCCGAGCCACTACCCGGCGTTCAACGGCATCGCCGTGTGCGAACTCAACCAATACCTCTGGTCGTCCAAGACCGATGCCGGCTCACGCGAGCGTGCGGTGGAGGCCATGCGGCAATCGCTGCGCCTCAACCGCGACCAGCCCCGGATCGTCGAACTCCTCCGCCGCTACTCCCGGCCCAGCGGCACCGAACAGTAAGCCCGCCGATCCGCAGCCGCGTCCCATCACCTCAACAAGCGCGCATAAAAAAGCACCCCGATGGGGTGCTTGATGCGTGATGTGAGGTGTATCAGGGGAAGATGCCGCGGACGCGGTAGACGCTGCCGATGTGGTCCAGCGCCGAGGCGAAGGCCGCCTCACGCAGCGTGCACTTGAGTTCATTGCGACGCTCCATCGTCCGCTGGGCGGCGACCACCATGTGGCGGTTGAGCTCGCGGTCCACCTGCTCAGCCGACCAGGTGACGGCGTTCTTGTTCTGGACCCACTCGAAGTAGGACACGGTCACGCCGCCGGCGTTGGCCAGGATGGCGGGGATGACCTCGATGCCCTTCTCCATGCACTTGCGATCGCCCGAGGGATCACAAGGAGCGTTGGCGGCCTCGGCCATGACTTTGCAGTCGAGCCAAGAGGCCTGCTTCTCCTTGATCATCTGCTCGAGGGCGCCGGGGATGAACACATCCACCGGCGTGCGGTAGAAGGTCTCCTCGTCGATGGCATCGGCCCCCTCAAAGCCCGCCACGCCGCCGGTCTTGGTGTTGTGCTCGAAGAGTTTGTGGCAATCGATGCCGTTGTCGTTGCGGAGCCCGCCGGTGTGGTCCATGACGGCCACGATCTTGGCGCCCATGTCCTGGAGGATGCGTCCGCCCCAGCCGTTCACATTGCCAAAGCCCAGCAGCGAGACCTTCATGCCCTGGATCGGGATGCCGATGCCGGGGACCATCTCCGCCAGCGTGTCCGCCACGCCCTGGCCGGTGGCCTTCTCACGCCCGGCCGACCCGCCGTACTCAACGGGCTTGCCGGTGACGACGCGCAGGGCGTCGTGGTGCTGGTGGGAGGAGGACATCATGTAGGTGTCGGCGAACCACGCCATGATCTGGGCGTTGGTGCCGACATCGGGGGCCGGGATATCCACATCCGGGCCGATCTGGTCCTGGATCGCGCTGCAGTAGCGACGGGTGACGCGCTGGAGTTCGCCCTCGGACAGCGATCGGGGGTTGACCTTCACGCCGCCCTTGCCGCCGCCGAAGGGGATGCGGACTACGGCGCACTTCATGGTCATGAGGAACGCCAGGGACTTGACATCGTCCAGATGCACATCTTCGTGGTAGCGGAAGCCGCCCTTGTAGGGGCCGCAGGCGTTGTTGTGCTGGATCCGATAGCCCTTGAAGAGCTTGTGGTGCCCGTCGTCCATCTTGACGGGGAAATGGACCATGATCTCGTTCTTGGGCTGGGCGAGGATGATCCGGGTGCGGTGCTTGAGGTTGATCAGCTCCGCGGCGTCAAGCATGGTGTTGACGGTCTGGAGGTACAGGTTGTCCGGGTCGTTGGGAAACCCCAGTTCTTCGGTGACGGCCCCGCGGGGCAGTTCGGTGGTGGCGAGAGTAGCAGTCATGTCGATGCACCCTTTATGAGCGAACGGGAACCGTCCGCGAACTGTTTGCAGCACACGCCTCCACGCGGGACCGCGGGAGTCGCCCGGTCGGCTGCAGAGGCCGGGCGGTCGGCTTCCCAATAAAGCCGATGTCAAGTGTGAATCCTATGCGGGGTCGCGTGTGAAGCCCAACCTTGAGGGTTTCCGAAAGCGTTTTCGAGGGGACAATTTCCGCCGATCGATAGGCCTTTAGGCCCCGTGGATCCCGCGCGGTCGCCCGGCAGCGATCTGGCGACGGCATCGGAGACGCCCGTAGGTGTAAATCCCTTGGCCGAATGCTTTTCCGGGCGGGTCGGGCGCTCTATCCTTGCAGTCCCCAGCCGACCGCGTGGGGAAAGGCCAAGCCGGGCCCGGGGATGGTCCCCGAGCCCGGTCCGAACGAACCCTTGCCGCACCTTTGAAGGTGCAATCGGTCCCCCGCGGCGAACACGCCGCCGACCGATGCGTGGGGCGCACGAGGCGGCATGGCCGGCCGCCGACGGGAGCGCCCACGCGATACTCGCAAAGAGTATGAAAGGATCACAAGCATGATCGACGAGAACCTGATCGCGTCGCTGGATATCGCGGACGACGAAACCATGGCCTTGCTGGGCGAGGCCTTCGGCGACACCGCCACCGCGGACAACCGGATGGACTCGATCCTCTCGGACCAGACCGGCGACCTGCAGCCGGGCAAGCTCATCAAGGGCAAGATCATCGGCTTCGCTGGCGACGATGTCGTGGTCGAGGTCGGGCTCAAGAGCGAGGGCCTCATCCCCGCGAGGAGTTCGCCTCCATGACCGATCTCAAGATCGGCGACGAGGTCGATGTCCTGCTCGAATCGCTCGAGGGCGACGACGGGCTCATCGAACTCTCCAAGCGCAAGGCCGACCGGCAGATCGCCTGGCACCGCATCGTCGATACCACCAACGAAGAGGACATCGTCGAGGGCACCGTGATGCGCAAGATCAAGGGCGGCCTGCTGGTTGATATCGGCGTCCCGGTCTTCCTGCCGGCTTCGCAGGTGGACATCCGCCGCCCGCATAACCTCGACGAGTTCATCGGCCGCAAGGTCCGCGCCGAGATCCTCAAAATCGACACCGAGCGCCGCAACATCGTCATTTCCCGGCGCAAGCTCGTCGAGCGTGAACGCTCGGCCGCCAAGCAGAACCTCATGGCCAACCTCAAGGAGGGCCAGGTCATCACCGGCACGGTCAAGAACATCGCCGACTTCGGCGCCTTCGTCGACCTCGGCGGGATCGACGGCCTGCTGCATATCACCGACATGTCCTGGGGCCGGATCAACCACCCCTCTGAGCTGCTCAAGATCGACGACAAGGTGGATGTCAAGGTCCTCAACATCGACCGTGAGAAGGAAAAGATCGCCCTGGGTCTCAAGCAGACCGAATCCTCCCCCTGGGAAGAGATCGAGGGCAAGTTCCCCGTCGGCGCCCGTGTCAAGGGCGAGGTGGTCAACATCATGTCCTACGGCGCGTTCATCCGTTTGGAGGACGGCATCGAGGGCCTGGTGCACATCTCCGAGATGTCCTGGACCCGCCGCGTCAACCACCCCAGCGAGATCGTCAACCCCGGCGACATCATCGATGTCGTCGTCCTGGAGATCGACAAGAACAAGCAGGAGATCTCCCTGGGCATGAAGCAGACCGAGGTCAACCCCTGGGAGCTGGTCAGCGAGAAGTACCCCAACGGCACCGTCGTCACCGGCACCATCCGCAACCTGGCCAACTACGGCGCATTCGTGGAGATCGAACCCGGCATCGACGGCCTGCTGCATATCAGCGACATGTCCTGGACCAAGAAGGTCACGCACCCCAACGAGCTCTACAAGAAGGGCGACGAGGTCCGGTGCGTGGTGCTCGATGTCGACCGCGACAAGCAGCGGATCAGTCTGGGCATCAAGCAGCTCTCCGAGGACCCCTGGATCGACGCCATCCCCAGCGCTTACCAGCCGGGCATGGTCGTGCGTGGCAAGGTCACCAAGATCACCAACTTCGGTGTCTTTGTGGAACTCGAGGACGACCTCGAGGGCCTGCTGCACATCTCCGAGCTGGCCGACCACAAGGTCGAGAACCCGCAGGATGTCGTGTCGGTTGACGAGGAGATCGATGTCAAGATCCTCCGCGTCGACATCGACGACCGCAAGATCGGCCTCTCGCTCAAGCGTGCCCAGTGGGGCGACGCCACCGGCGGCGGCGACAGCGGAGAAGGCGGCGGCGGATCGTCCATGGGCGGTGGCGGCAGCGGGCTCGACCTGCCAAGCCGCGGCGGCATGGACGAGCACGGCTCCATGGGTACCGACAAGATCGAACTCTGATATCACCCGCCCGGCATCCGTTCCCGGGCGGCCTGAATACAAAACCGCAGACGCCCCGGCCAAC